>JADGNS010000167.1 GCA_017883355.1 Candidatus Solibacter sp. | reverse complement strand
TACCACCGCGCGGGCACGGACAAATACCAGCGGCTGGGGCGCGAATACCGGATGGAGCAGACGGCGCCACCAACGGACGCCGCGATGGCCGCGATGGCGGCCGAGATGGAAGCTGTGGGAATTCCGGTGACGGTCGCCGGCGGAAGGAGCATCCGATGACGGAGCGAGTGGCGCGGCTACGCGCGTGCAGCCTGGAAACCAAGCCGTGGCTCTCCCTGGAACGCGCCCGGCTGTTGACGGAGTTCTACCGCACCAGCGACGCGGCGCTCTCCATACCGGTGCGCCGCGCCTTGTCGCTCGCCTACCTGATGGAGCGCAAGACCATCTACATCGGCAGCGAGGAGTTGATTGTGGGCGAACGGGGACCCGCGCCCAAGGGCACGCCGTCGTATCCGGAGCTCTGCTGCCACAGCATGGAAGACCTCCAGATCCTGCACACGCGCGAGAAGATCTCTTACGCGGTGAGCGACGAGGCGCGGCGCATACAGGCGGAGGATGTCATCCCCTACTGGCGAGGCGGGTCGATGCGCGACCGCATCTTCGCCGAGATGACGCCGGAGTGGAAGGACGCTTACACCGCCGGAATCTTCACCGAGTTCATGGAGCAGCGCGCGCCGGGACACACGGTGCTGGGCGACGTGATTTATCGCAAGGGCCTGCTGGAGCTTCAGGCGGATATCGACGCCGCGCTGGGGCGCCTGGATTTCTACGGCGACCCGCGGGCGTGGGACAAGCAGCAGGAGTTGAAGGCTATGCGGATTGCGGCGGACGCGGTGATGCGCTTCGCCGAGCGGCATGCGGACCTCGCGTTGCGCATGGCCGACGCGGAACCGGGCGCGGAGCGCAAGGCGGAACTGGCGCGCATCGCCGACGTGTGCCGCCGCGTGCCGGCGCATGCGCCGCGCGATTTCCACGAAGCGCTGCAAGCCTACTGGTTCGTCCACCTGGGCGTGATCACCGAACTCAACACCTGGGATTCCTTCAGCCCGGGGCGTCTGGACCAGCATCTGGCGCCGTTTTATGAGCGCGGCTTGAGCAGCGGCACGCTGGACCGGGAAACCGCGCGCGAACTGCTGGAGTGCTTCTGGGTGAAGTTCAACAATCAGCCGGCGCCGCCCAAGGTGGGCGTCACGGCGGCGGAGAGCGGCACCTACACGGACTTCTGCAACATCAACACGGGCGGCCTCAAGAGCGATGGCTCCGATGGGGTCGGCGAGGTGACTTATCTGATTCTGGACGTGATCGACGAGATGCGGCTCTTGCAGCCTTCGTCGAATCTCCAGTTGAGCAAGAAAAGTCCGGACCGCTTTCTGAAGAGGGGCCTCGAAATCGTGCGCAAAGGCTGGGGGCAGCCCTCCGTCTTCAATGCCGATATGGTGGTGGAGGAACTGCTGCGGCAGGGCAAATCGATTGAAGACGCGCGCGCGGGCGGCATCAGCGGGTGCGTGGAGACGGGGGCGTTCGGCAAGGAAGCCTACATCCTGACGGGCTACTTCAATACGGCGAAGGTGCTCGAGATTACGCTGGCCAATGGACTCGACCGGCGGACCGGGAAGCAGATCGGCCTCGCGACCGGCGATCCGCGCGGGTTCGGCTCTTACGACGAGCTGTTCGAAGCGTTCCGCCGGCAGTTGCGGCACTTCGTTGAAATCAAGATTCGCGGCAATAACGTCATCGAGCGGCTGTACGCGCAGTATATGCCGGCGCCGTTCCTCTCCCTGCTGGTGGACGATTGCATCGCCAAGGGCCGCGACTACAACGATGGCGGGCCGCGCTACAACACCACGTACATCATGGGGACATCGCCGGGCTCTGTGACGGACAGCCTGTCGGCGATCCGGTATCACGTGTTCGACCGGCGCTCCGCCGGCATGGACGAACTGCTCGGGGCGCTGGACGCCGATTTTGCCGGCCACGAGAAGCTGCGTCTGCAGCTTTGGAACAAGACGCCGAAATACGGCAACGACGACGCGTACGCGGACGGCATCCTGCGGGCGGTGTTCGACGCCTTTTACGACGAGATCAACGGGCGGCCGAACACCAAGGGCGGAGCGTACCGGGTCAACTATTTATCCACCACGTGCCATGTGTATTTCGGGTCGGTGACCGGGGCCACGCCGGATGGACGGCACGCGTGGGAACCGCTCAGCGACGGCATTTCACCCACACAGGGCGCGGACCGGCACGGGCCGACGGCGGTGATCCAATCGGCGGCGAAGATGGATCACGCGCGCACGGGAGGCACGCTGCTCAACCAGAAGTTCGCGCCCCTCCTGGTGGAGGGAGAGAGCGGGCTGGAGCATCTGGCGCACCTGGTGCGCTCGTATTTCAAACTCGACGGGCACCACATCCAGTTCAACATCGTGACCGCGGAGACCTTGCGGGAAGCGCAGCGCGAACCGGAGAAGCACCGCGATCTGATCGTGCGGGTGGCGGGGTACAGCGACTACTTCTGCGATTTGACGCCGGCGCTGCAGGGGGAGATTATTGCGCGGACCGAGCAGGCGGGGTTTTAGCGGCGCGCGATGGCGCGGGCCGGAATCATCGGATAATAGAGGTAGATGCTCCGGCTTGCCTTGCTCCTGGCACTCGTCGCCGCGCCGCTGGGCGGGCAACAAACCCTGATCGACCAGGGGTTCAACCACTTCTACAACCTGGATTACGACCAGGCCATCGCCGACTTTGAAAAGGCCATCGCGCAAAATCCCAATGTGCCCGACCTGCACAACCACCTGGCGCAGTCGCTCATCTTCCGGGAGATGTTCCGCAACGGGGCGCTGGAAAGCGAACTCGTCTCGGGCAGCAATTCTTTTCTGCGGCGTCCCAAGCTGAATCCCGCGCCCGAGACCGAGAAGCGCATTTTGGAGGAGATCGGCAAGGCCATGTCGCTGGCCGACGCGCAGCTCAAGCGGAATCCCAAGGACACCGCCGCCATGTACGCCGGCGGGATCGCCTACGGCCTGCGCTCCGACTATTTCTGGGTGGTCAAGAAGGCGTGGCACGATGCGCTGCGCGACGCCACCGCCGCGCGCAAGCTGCACAACCGCATCAGCGAACTGGAGCCCAACAACGTGGACGCCCGCCTGGTGCAGGGGTTGCACGATTACATCATGGGCAGCCTGCCCTTGGGATATAAGATGCTGGGCTTCCTGATCGGCATTCGCGGCGACAAGGAGAAGGGCATACGGACGGTGCAGGACGTGGCCCGGAACGGCAGGCTGAACCGCCTGGACGCCGAGATCTTCCTCTGCGCGCTATACCGCCGCGAGGGCCAGAGCAAGCTGGCGGTGCCGCTGGTGCAGGACCTCATCCGCCGCTATCCGCGAAACTATCTCCTGCGCATGGAACTGGGGCAGATGTACAGCCAGGCGGGCGATGGCGTCCGCGGATTGCAGGCGCTGGAAGAGGTGGCGCGGCTCAAGGCCGGCCACGCGCCCGGCTTCGACCGGTTGCCGTGGGAGAAGATCTACTACCAGCAGGGATCGATTCAATTCTGGTACAACGATCTCGACCGGTCGCTGGAGAACATGAAGAAGGTCGTCTCCGCCGGCGAAGACGTGGACCTCTCCACCGGTGTGCAGGCGTATCTGCGCATGGGGCAGATCTACGACATGAAGCACCGGCGGGCCGAGGCTATCGAAGCATACCGGAAAGCCATCGCTTATGCTCCGCAGGCGGAAGCGGCGCAGGAATCCAGGAAGTATCTCGACACGCCATACCGGCGCATGTAGAAGGATGGACCCCTCCGCGGTTGGCAGGCGGAAGCGCCTGCCCCACGAACGGCCTACTCAATGGTCACTTTTACCGGCTGCGTGATGAGCTTGGGTTCCTTGCCGGTGGTCAGAATCATCAGCGCCAGGCGGCCTGTTGCCTTCTCCGGAATCTTGAACTTGATCGCGGTGGCAGTCTGCTCGGTGACCTCGCACACGAAATCATTCTTATCGTCGGTGAGGTAAACCTTACTGACGTTGGCCTTATCGAGGTTCTCGCCGGTAACGGCAACGACGTCACCTACCTTCCCACTCGACGGATCGACCGCGGACATGCGGGGCATCGCCTCCTGGGCGAACAGCACAAGAGTCGCAGCGAACAGAAGCGCCACTACAGAAGACAGTTTCATCTGAATATCCGTTCCTTTGACTCTGATGGTATGTCCATTGAGTCCGAATATCAAGGGCCGTGCCGGAATTCCCAAAATTCCTTGGAGTTTTGCGGGCCGGGGGGCGGGAGACAATTCATGTAAAATGTGGTTGCGCCGGCACGTAGAGGGGAAACGCACATGGTTCAAGGGAAAGCGGGGGCCGCGGTGGGCGTATTCGCCTTGCTGGCTAGCGCCGCGCTCTCCGGCCAGGAGATCGAATTCAATCGGGATATCCGCCCGATTCTCTCCGATCGGTGTTTTGCCTGCCACGGTCCGGATGCGGGCAAGCGGCAGACCAAATTGCGCTTCGACACGGAAGCCGGCGCGCGGATCTCTCTCGCCGGGGGCCGCCTGGCGATCGTGCCGGGCGATCCGGAGCGGAGCGAACTACTGCGGCGGGTGGCTTCCCCCGACACCGCTCTCCGCATGCCTCCGGCATATTCCGGGCGCGCCCCACTGGGCGCCGCCGAGATCGACAAACTACGGCGCTGGATCGCCCAAGGGGCCCGCTGGCAGCCGTTCTGGTCGTTCCTCCCACCCCTGCGGCCGGTGCTGCCCACGGTTCGCGACCAGAATTGGGTGCGCAACCCCATCGACCGCTTCATCCTGAGCCGGCTCGAACGCGAGGGACTGCATCCGGCCGCCGAAGCCGATAGGGCGACCCTGCTGCGCCGCGTGAGTCTGGACCTGACCGGTCTTCCGCCCACGCCCGCCCAGATCGCTGCGTTTGTCCAGGATGCCTCGCCGGACGCCTATGGCAAGGTGGTGGACGGGCTGCTCGCCTCGCCACGCTATGGCGAGCGCATGGCGTTTCGCTGGATGGAAGCGGCGCGCTACGGCGACACCAACGGCTACCAGACCGACGGGCCGCGCGACATGTGGCGCTGGCGCGATTGGGTGATCGAGGCGTTCAATCGCAATCTGCCCTACGACCGTTTCACCATCGAGCAACTGGCCGGAGATCTGCTGCCGGATGCGACGCTCGCCCAGCGCATCGCCACCGGCTTCAACCGCAATCACCGCACCTCCGGCGAAGGCGGCATCATTCCGGAGGAGTATCGCGTGGAGTACGTGGCGGACCGCGCGCAGACCACCGCCACCGTCTGGTTGGGCCTCACCATGGGCTGCGCGCGCTGTCACGATCACAAGTACGACCCCATCTCGCAGAAGGAATTCTACCGGCTCTTCGCCTACTTCAATCGGATCCCCGACGAGAAAGGTTTCGTCTGGAATTACGGCAACGAAGAGCCGCTGGTCAAGGCGCCGCTTTCCGAACACACGCAGAAACTGGCCGCGCTCGATGCACAGATCGCGGAAGCGCAAGCCCGCTGGGAGGGGGTGCAGCCCGAATTGCGCGCCGCGCAGAGTGCCTGGGAGCGCAGCGCGGCGCCCGCCGCCCTGGCGGATTGGATCCCCCCCGAAGGGCTCGTCTTCCGCTCCGGCAGGGAGGCAGCAAAGGCGGCGGGGTGCGACGCGGGCGCGGCCGACTGCGCGTGGCCGGCGGGCGAGCCGCCGCAGCACTTCGACGGCAAACACTATCTGGAAGCCGACGGCAAGATCGCCGATTTCGACTACCTGCAGCCGTTCACCATGGCAGCGTGGATTCAGCCGGAGTCTGCCAGCGGCGGCATCGTGTCCCACGTGGAGGATTATTTCGAAGGCATGGGGCACGCGCTGCTCCTGGTGGATGGCAAGATCCGCGTGCACATCCTGCGGCGCTGGACGGATCTCGGCATTCGCGTGGAGAGTGCGGCGCCTATCGCGATGGGCGCGCGCCAGCATGTGTTGGTGACCTACGATGGCGAGCGCAAAGCCGCGGGCGTACGCATCTACCTTAACGGCGCGCCCGTGGCCCTCAGGGTGCTGTTCGACCAGAACACGGAGCCGATCCATCATCCGAAAACGCCGCTGCGCATCGGCGCGGGCAGCGGTCTGCGCTTCACGGGAACCATCGAGAATGTCAGCATCTATAATCGGGCGCTCGGGCCGGAGGAGGCCGCCATCGTCGCGGCGGGCGAATCGGCCCCGGCGCAGGCGGCGAGGCTGGCGGCATATTTTCTGGAACGCGAAGCCGCGCCCGAGATCCGCAGCGCCCGCGACGAGCTGACATCGCTGCGGCGCGAGCGCAAGGCGTATTACGCCGCCATCCCCAGCGTCATGGTAATGGCGGACGGAGCCACCCCACGCGACACGTTCCTGCTCAAGCGCGGGGCCTACGACGCCCCGGGCGAGCCCGTGACGGCGGGGTTGCCCGAGGTTCTCGCCGCACCGCGCCCGGAGTGGGAGAAGGATCGTCTCGGCCTGGCGCGGTGGCTGGTGAACCGCACCAATCCGCTGACCGCGCGCGTCGCCGTCAACCGCTTCTGGCAATCCTACTTCGGCTTCGGCATCGTCAAAACGGTGGACGATTTTGGCGCCCAGGGCGAGTTTCCCGTCCATCCGGAACTGCTCGACTGGCTGGCCTGCGAATTCATGGAGTCCGGCTGGGACGTCAAGGCGATCCAGAAGACGATCGTAATGTCCGCCACCTACCGCCAGGCATCGCTCGTCACAGCGGAGCTTCTGGCGAAGGATCCCGATAACCGGCTGCTGGCGCGCGGTCCGCGCTTCCGGCTGGGTCCGGAGGTGATTCGCGATCAGGCGCTGGCGGTTTCGGGACTGCTGGTGGAGAAGGTGGGCGGCCCTTCAGTGAAGCCGTACCAGCCCGCCGGTTTGTGGCAGGAACTGGCCGGCGGTTCGGGCTACAAGCAGGATACGGGCGAGGGTTTGTACCGGCGGAGCCTGTATTCCTACTGGAAGCGCACGGTGGCGCCGCCCTTCATGGTGAACTTCGATTCGCCCAATCGCGAGCAGTGCTCGGTGTTCGAAAACCGCACCAACTCGCCGCTACAGGCGTTGGAGCTGATGAACGACGTCGCCTTTCTGGAGGCCGCGCGCAAACTGGCGGAGCGCATGATGACGGAGGGCGGCGCAGCGGCGGAGGCGCGCGTGAGCTACGGATATCGCCTGGTGCTGGGGCGCGCGCCCGATGCGCCGCGGCGGCAGGCGCTGGTGAAAGCTCTGGACGGCTTTCTGGCGGGCTTTCGCGCCGACGCGGGCGCCGCGCACGAGTTCCTCCAGCAGGGCGAATCGCCGGTGCGGCCGGGGCTCGACGAGCGGGAACTTGCGGCGTATGCCAGCGTGGCCAGCCTGCTGTTGAACCTCGACGAGACGATTTCCAAGGAGTAAGCATGGACGGCATGACGCGGCGGCACTTCTTCGGAGTGAATTCGACGGGCGTCGGTCTGGCGGCGCTGGCCGGCCTGTGGGGGCGCGATGCGCGGGCCGCGGCTCACGGCGGGCTCGCCGGCCTGCCGCATTTCCCAGCCACGGCCAAGCGCGTGATCTACCTGTTCCAATCGGGCGGCCCCTCGCAGTTTGAGTTGTTCGACTACAAGCCGCGCTTGCGCGAGTTCCAGGGGACCGATTTGCCGGAGTCCGTGCGCGGCGGCCAGCGCCTTACCGGCATGTCGGCCACGCAATCGAGCTTTCCCGTGGTCCCCTCGAAGTTCGCGTTCGCGCAGCACGGCCAATCGGGAGCGTGGGTCAGCGAACTGCTGCCCTACACGGCGAAGATCGCCGACCGCCTGACCTTCCTCAAGAGCGTGAACACCGAAGAGATCAATCACGATCCGGCGGTGACCATGGCGCAGACGGGCTTCCGCCTGGGCGGCCGGCCGAGTCTGGGCGCGTGGGTGTCGTATGGAATCGGGTGCGAGACCGAGGATCTGCCGGCCTTCTGCGTGATGATCTCCAATTCGGGTGGCGGGCAGCCGCTCTACGACCGCCTGTGGGGCGCCGGCTTTCTGCCCAGCCAGTACCAGGGCGTGAAGTTCCGCTCCACTGGCGACCCCGTGCTGTACCTCTCCAACCC
>JADGNS010000166.1 GCA_017883355.1 Candidatus Solibacter sp. | reverse complement strand
GTGCAGGGTGGGGCAGGCGCTTTCGCCTGTCAACCCGGATGCCGCGCAAGCGCGTATTTTCGAGGAAGGCTCGGCCTTGCGCTTTTCTTGGGCAGTCTCTTCTTTGCGTTCTTAGCGCCTTGGCGAGAAACCTCTTTTCTTCGCGAGAAGCCCTACCGCCCCGCCACCGCCGCCAGCGCCTGCTCGAAATCGGCCAGCAGATCGCGCCAGTCCTCGATCCCCACCGATATCCGCACCAGCCCGTCCGTCACCCCGCTCTCTTCCAGTTCCTGGGCCGACATCCCGGAATGCGTGGTCGATTTCGGATGGCACGTCAGCGATTCCACGCTGCCCAGCGACACCGCATTGCGCGCAATCCGCACGTGCCGCAGAAATTCGAACGCCGCCTCTTTCCCGCCTTTGAACTCGATGGAGAACATCCCGCCCGGAAAATCGCACTGCTTCTCGAAAATCCGTTTCTGTTCGGGATCCGTGAACAGCGTCGGATAGATCACCCGGCTCAACAGCTTGTGCCCGTGAAGCGCCTCGGCGATGCGCTGCGCGTTTTTGCTCTGCCGGTTCATGCGCAGCGCCACCGTGGAGAGGCGCCCGTCCAGCATCCAGCACTCGTCGGGCTGCATGATGTTGCCGAACATGCTGCGCACCCCGCGGATCTTCTGGATCATAGCCGAACTGTCCGTGATCGCGACGCCTCCCAACATGTCGCTGTAGCCGGACAGGTACTTGGTGGCCGAATAGAGCGTCAGATTCGCCCCCAGCACAAGCGGGTGTTGGAACGTGGGCCCCAGAAACGTGTTGTCCACCATTACCACCGGCCGGTCGGGATGCCGCGCCGCCGCCGTAGCCGCCCGCTCGATATCCGTCATGATCATCGTCGGATTCGCCGGCGTCTCCAGGTACACGATGCAGCAGTTCTTCGCCCCCAGGATGGCCTCTTCGATGGCCTCGGTCCTGCCCGAAGACACCGGAATTCCGGTCACGCCGAGCGGCTTCAGAAATCTGTGGATCAGCCCCGTCGTGCCGCCATACAGCGGCGTCGTGTACACCATCGTGCTGTCCGGCCGCGCGAAGGCGAAACACGCCGTCATGATCGCCGCCATGCCCGAATTGAACACTGCGGCATAGCTGCCGCCCGCATCCAGCGGTACGATCTGGTCTTCCAGAATTTCCGCGTTGGGATGCGAGAACCGCGAGTAGATCAGGTCCGCGCGCCCGCCGTTCTCCGGTTGAATCTTCCCGGTCGTGATGTCAAACGCGTGTTCCGCCTCCTCGGGACTCGGAAACACGTAAGTCGAACTGCGAAACACCGCCGGCCGCGCCGACCCCACCGAAAGCGTGGGATCGAACCCCCGCGTGAGCACCGCTGTCCGCGGGCGAATACGACTCTGATCAGCCATTAAAGTCTCCCACAAACGAGTGTACCGCAGCACAACCAGCTCGTGGTGCTTAGAAGGAATATGCTTTTGGGAAGCTCGTTAAATAAACGCCATCGTCTTCACGCCCGATATATCGAACGGCCGCCTACATCGCAAGTTCTTGCAAGAAGCCTTGTCGTCCAGCAGCACCATATAGCTCTGTGCCTTGGCGAACTTGGCCCGGTCGCGCTCGTCCCCGCCCGGCGGCAGGCGATCCTTCTTCTTACGCACCGCCCACCGCAGCTCGTAGGTCTCCGCGCTGCGGCAGTACGGGCAGTTCAGCACCGCCGGCTTGGTGGTCTGCGATTCCGAGTAATACGCGCGTTCGTCCATGGCTAGCGTTCCCCAATCGGGATCCACGTCTGCCCGTCCGGGTTGCCTTTGTATTCGGCCCGCGGACGAATCAGACGGTTGTTGCGGTATTGCTCCAGCACGTGCGCCGTCCAGCCGCTCATCCGGCTGACCGCGAAAATCGGCGTGTAGAGATCGATCGGAATGCCCAGCGAATAGTACGCCGAAGCCGAGTAGAAGTCCACGTTGGGATCCAGCTTCTTGATCTCCTTCACCGTCTCTTCCATGCGCTTCGATAGCCGGTACAGCTTCTCCTGGCCCGTGCGCTTGCCCAATTCCTCGCTCAACACGCGCAGGTGCGTGGCTCGCGGATCTTCCGTGCGGTACACCCGGTGGCCAAAGCCCGGAAGCTTGACCTTGCGCGCCAGCGTGCCCTTGACCGCCTCCACCGCGGCCTCTTCATCGCCCAGGCTGAGCAGCCATCTGATCACGTCCTGGTTGGCCCCGCCGTGCAGCGGACCCTTGAGCGCGCCAATCCCCGCCGTCACCGCCGAGTAGATATCCGACAACGTGGCCGCCACCACCCGCGCCGCAAACGTGGATGCGTTCAGTTCGTGGTCGGCATGCAGCGTCATCGCCACGTCAAACGCGCGCTCCATGATTTCGTCCGGAACCTTGCCCGTCAGCGTGTACAGAAAATTCGCGGCGAAGCCCAGGTTCGCGTCCGGAGGGATCACCGCCTTGCCGTTGCGCAAGCGGTCGTAGGTGGTCACGATGGTCGCCGTCAGCGACATCAGCCGGATCGCCTTGCGGTGGTTCGCCTCCGCCGACATGTCCTGCGCCGCCGGGTCGTACAGGCTCAGCATGGAAACCGCCGTGCGCAGCACGTCCATGGAGTTGGATTTCGGAACCGATTTCAGGAAATCCACTACCGGGCCGGGCAGTTCCCGCTCCGCCGCCAGTTGCTTCTTCAACTGGTCGAGTTCGCCCTGCTTGGGCAGCCATCCGTTCCAAAGCAGGAAGATGACTTCCTCGAAATTCGCGTGATCGGCCAGCGTGTGAATGTTGTATCCGCGATAGCTCAATACACCGGCGTACCCGTCGATGTAACAAATCTCGCTCTCGCCCGCGATGACGCCTTCCAACCCTGCCGTCGGTGTTCCCATGGTGTGCTCCCTCCGTGAACCTGGTGTGACCTCAGAGCTCCGCCGGGCAGCCCTGGACCGGTGGATATCCAATGCTCATATCCCGCCGCTCCACCCAGAGCTTTTCCTGCTGATTCTTGCCGAAATCCACCGTCAGAAGAACTCCGCTCCCGCAGGAGCGGCTGCGCGTGATCCGCGCCTCGCCGAAACCGGCGTGCCCGCTGGCCGGGCCCCAATCTTCCATGAACTTCTCGAACGGATAGTAGCGGCACGGCTTGGCGTCCGTGCAGCCGAACAAGGTATACGCGGCCCTGTAGTCCCGCGACGCCAGGTCGCTCAGGAATTGTTTCACCTGCCGCTCTTCGCGGAAATTGTGGAAATTGAAGTACAGACCGCCGCCGATTACCACCAGCGCAACCAGCGAGATCACCACAGTCTTGATGATCTTCCCGCGCCGTTCTTCACCAGCGCCGTATTGATCCAGATAGCCGGCCATCGATACGATTATGGCTCACTTTTTGGTCGCTGGCGCAGGCGCCGGCATTGCCGCCGGATAAGCCTTGTCGAATGCCGCGATCAGATCGCTCGTGATGTCCAGTGCCGCCTTGAAATACGGGGCATAGGGAGCGTCTACCACGATATCGTAGCCCTTCTCTTCCGCCAGCTTCTTCAGCACGTCCGTCATCTTCAGCGCGCTTCGCTGCAGAATGTCGTTACGATCCCGGTCGACATCGGCCTGCAGATCGTCGCGCATCCGCTGCACATCGCGCTGTTTCTTGGTGCCCTGCGCGTTCAAATCGGCTTCCGCCTGCGCCGTCAATTTGCCCGCGTTGGTCTGAAGGTTCTGCGAGATCGCCGCAATCTCTTTGTCGATCGTCTCGATCTGCGTCACCCGGGGTTTATACCGCGCCTCCATGGCGGCGGAAGCGAGTTTGATCTCCGCCGATTCCAATACCGCCTTCTGAAGGTTGATCACCGCCACTTTGGCTTGGGCGGCCGCTACATGACAGAACACGAAAAGGGCGGTCGAAACCATCAGCGGCTTGAGCGCCATCCGGAAAGACATGAAAACAACTCCTGGTTTGGTGTGTGATCTCTAGACTAGCACAGCCTATTCCAAGACCCCGAGGATCTCGTCTTCTTTCAGGATGAGGTATTCCTCACCTTCAATCTTGATCTCCGCTCCCGAGTACTTGCCAAACAGGATGCGGTCGCCTGCCTTCACGTCGAGCGCCACGCGCTCTCCGGTTTCCAGCAGCTTGCCGTTGCCAACGGCCTTCACCAGCGCCTGTTGCGGCTTTTCCTTGGCAGTGTCGGGAATGATGATGCCACCGACTTTCTGTTCGCCTTCATCCAGACGCTTCACCATCACACGGTCATGCAAGGGACGTAAATCCATAACTCCAATTATACAGGTGGCCTTCTAATTGACCAAGATTTCCGTCAGCACCCGCCCTACCGCTCCGCTCGGCGTCTCGATTTCCAGCATCGTGGCCAGGGTGGGAGCGATATCGTTCACCGCGATCGCTCCATGGTATTGCCCCGCGCGTATGCCCGCGCCCATGAAGATCACCGGCACGTGTGTGTCGTAGCTGTAAGGCGACGCATGCCCGGTGTCCTTGCCCGTGCCCACGATCCAGTAGGGGTCCGGAATCAACTCCACATCCGGGCCCCGCCGCGAATGAAAGCCGTTGGCCACCTTCTGGCTCACCGCATCCTGCACGCCCCCGCCCTGCAGCATCTGTTGCAGCGTGTAGACCCGGGAGACGTGCGGCAGCGCTTGAATCGCCCGCGCCGCCTCCTGCTCCGCCTCGCCCAGATCCAGCTTCATCTGCGCGATCAAACCTTGATTCAGATACACCGCCATGCCGAAAGATCCGGCCACCCAATTCCCCGCCCCGTACGTCCTCACCAGCGCGCCCTGCACCGCCGCCCTGATCGACGCCGGATCGATCCGCCCGCCCGGCATTTTGCGCGCCGCATTGACCTCCGGCATCGGCGCCACTCCGTGATCGGCCGTAAATACCACCAGATAGTTGTCGGCACCCACCTGCCGCTCCACTGCCAGAAACAGCCTCTCCAACAGGCGGTCGGTGGCCAGCGTCACTTCGTGTACTTCCGGCGAGTCCGGACCGTAGGCGTGGCCTACGTAATCGTTCGAAGAGAAACTCACCGTCAGCACGTCGGTGAATTCGCGCGTCCCCAGTTGCTCGGCTACCAGCGCGCGCTCGGTGAACGCCTCGATCAGCTCGTTGCCGAACGGAGTGGCTTCCAGTGCCGTGAACAGCTTCGCGTCGTCCTCCGGCATCTTGTGCCCCATCCACGTCGCCCCGCGGAATCGGTCCGCCGGGCGCGGCGCGTTGAACTCCTTCACCCACGCCGGCAGATCCTTGAAATAGTAGCTGCTGCTTACGAAGTTGCCGGCCTTGGGGTCGAACCAGTACGCGCCGTCCGCCATGTGCCCGGAGGGTAGAATCGCCGCCCGGTCCTTCAGCGACACGCCAATCACCCGCGGTTTGCCGCCCCCGGCTATCTTCAACTCGTCGCCGACCGTGCTCACCAGCAGCCGGTTGGGCGAGGAACCCGCTCCGCTCGCGCCCAGCAATTGCGTCTTGGCGTCGCTCACGCTGCTGACTTTGACCCCCTCGTCGCGGTCGTACCAGTCATTGCCCACAATCCCGCTGACCGAGGGCGTAGCGCCCGTGAGAAACGTGCTGTGCCCCACCGCCGTAATCGCCGGGACGTGGATATAGTTGGCGTTGGTGAACACCGCGCCTTTGGTCAGCAGCCGCGCCAGGCCGCCATTGAATTCGCCCCGAAAACGCGTCAGGTAATCGTAGCGGAATTGGTCCACTACGATGGCCAGCACCAGCTTCGGTTTTTTCGGCGCGGCGCCGGCCAGGCAAACCGCGGCCAGAGCCCACAACAACGCTTTTCTCATCATGGAGTAACGATTATCACGGTATCATGTAATGCGTTGCACCCCGACTGTGCGATTCCATCTAAGACTGTACGCAACATTTACAGTTCTCTTCGGGAGCCGCTGTCCATTTGCTGTACATTCTCCGTCGAATGCGCTCGTAACTCACTTATTTTGAGATACTTAGTTTCGGTCACGAAAGTGCTTATTGGTGAGGCAAGAATCGTCGGAGGAAACGATCTATGAGTTTCAGAACAAGGGAACACGAAAAACGTACCAAATCCCGTTTCGCCATCGAGCGGGACGTACGCTACAAAATGGCCGACCATGGAGTGGTTTTGGCGGCCGGATCGGGCCATACCATCAATATGTGCAGCGGTGGCGTTGCATTCCTTGCCGAACAGCCACTCACACTCGGCGCGTTCGTGGAGCTCTCCATCAGTTGGCCCGTCCTGCTGGATGAGACTTGCCCCATGCGTCTCGTCGTCTTTGGGCGTATCTTGCGATGCACCGGGCGCAAAACTGTATGCACCATCGAAAAGCACGAGTTCCGCACGCAGGCGCGCAGTTTCCAGCCATTGGCCCCAGCCCGCGCCGACGGAATGCTCCAGCGTTGGACGGATGAGGTACGCAGGGAAAACGTCAAGACCAGCTCAGCAGGTGCCTAACGCGGGATTCCGCTGGCTTAGCGCCAATACTCTTCACTTAACGATCCTAATGGCTGCGGAGATGTCGCTGAGTGGCGAACGCTTGTAGCCGCGGCGCAGGGGGAAGTTACTCATCTTCCGCTTGACCCCTCGGGGATTGCGCCGATTGCGGCTGGAAGCGGCAGACTCGTCGAGGATCTCGTCCAGCACCGCGTTATGGAACTCTTTTCGATCCCGAGGGGGAAATAGCGCCGAAGGCGGCCATCTTGCGGCGGACAACGCGCACGGCGTGGAGGAAGGACAGCCGGTCAGGGTCCTTATCGGCACGCAGCGCCGCTTCGTGCATGAGGCCGCGCACGGCAAAATGCGCCATCAGCAGACCATAGAACTCCTGCCGTACCAGATCCGGCGTTTTACTGCGGAGCACGATATGCGCGCCCCGCAGATGGGTCTTGAGTTCGTCGAACGCGGTTTCGATCTCCCAGCGCTCGTGATAGAGCGCGGCCAGTTCGGCGGCTGGAGCCAGTTCGTGGTCGAGGATCGTGGTTGCCAGCCGGTATAACGGCTCCGCCCCTTCGACTCCCTCCAGGCGGTATTCGATCACACGCACTACGATTCCATTGCGCCCGCGCCGCTGGTCCTGCTGCGACGGATAGATGCGACTCAGATAAGATCCGTCCGGCAGACGCTTTTCGCAGGGCAGCAGGATATTCTTTTTCACCCGCCACAGCAGGTCCGCGCCTGTGGCCGCCGCCTGCTTCCACATCTCAAACCCGAAGAAGCCGCGGTCTGCCAGGCACAACATGCCCTTGCCGAGACTGGGCAATACAGTCTTTGCCAGGGCGACTTCGCTGGTGGCGTAGTCCGCCATCCGGCTGCCGAAAAGGACATGGGTACCGTTCTCCACCAGCGATACGAAGCGGATCTTTGGATACGCGCTCTCGCCGCGGCTGGCTCCCGGCCGCCCGAACGCTTCGTTGTTGCCCTTCTCGTCGGCGACATCCAGCGTGCTGCCGTCAACGCTGATCAGACGCCACGCTCGATACCATGCGCCCTTTGTCGCCGCCACCGCGACCGGCCTGACCACTTCATCGTGCAGTTGCCGCACTGGCTCCCATCCCAGTCTCGTTCGCGCCTGCGAGATACCTGAATTACCAGCCACATTGATTCCCGCCGCAGGTTCCACCAGCCACTGGATTCCTTCCAGCAGACAACGCAGCACTTCCCGATACGACGACTGCATGTACAGCGCCAGCGCGATCACGTAATACACGACCACATGCGCCGGCAGGTCGCGCTGGCGCACACTCTCTTTCCCCGTCGCCGCCAGCGACGCACGAATCTTTTCCAACGGGAACGTTTTGGCTACCACGCCCAGACTGATGTAGTCGGTAATGCGGCTGCCGGCGGGTAATGAAGCCACTGTGCGTGACATCAGACCTTCCCCTCCAAGCCGGTTTGCGCACTTGCGCACAAAGCATAGGGAAAGCGCCCCCGGATTACCCGATTGAAGTAGCTGCCTTTGGAAGGAGCGCCCAGCAGAGCTTCATAGACCGCCGCAGGAACGCCGTAGTAATGATAAATGGCCCGGTTGCAGAACTCCAGTTGCAAAATTCCGCGGCCGCCGTCGTACGCAAGTGCCCGCAG
>JADGNS010000165.1 GCA_017883355.1 Candidatus Solibacter sp. | reverse complement strand
AGGCCAGTCACGCGTTTCTTGCCCATGGTTACGAACTGGCCGGTATCGCCCACGATGGCAATCCCCGAGGGTCCCACCGGCGCCAGCACCAGATAGAGCGCGTCATCGGAAATCTGCTTCTGAATCGTCTCCGATGAATCCACCAACTGCCCCGTGCCGGCAAAGTAGTCGTAGACATATACCGGCCCGTGCATGCCGAAATCGGAGGGGCTGAAGGTCGCCAGTGGATTCGTTCCGCCCTGCTTAAAGGCTAAAACGTAGTTGGTGCGGAGGGCTCCAAAATCCGACCAGGTAAAAGCGATTTGCGGCGTGTCGGTGCTATGCGCCATGTTCGAGTAGCTGGCGTCCGCCGGTGTCAGCGGCACGTCCGGCTTGACAATCACGCCATCGCGCCGCACCGCGCGCAGCAGGTTCGCGGCGTCGATCGAGCCGATCGGGTCGCCAATGCCGACGGGCCCAGCGGAGAGGGTGGCGAGCAGCAACTGGCTGGTCTCCCTGCTCAACAGGTTATCGGTGAACGGCCACGCCCCCAGGGCGCCGGCCAGGCGCGAAGCATACAGGAAATCGGTCCAGCGGTCGCGCTGCAAATGGTCGCCGCTAGTGCGAATCGTAGTCAGGTTGCTGTATTTGGAGCTCTGCAAATAGTGCCGCGCCGAAGCCATGCAGTATTGCATGGTGAGATTCCGGCGGCTCATCGATGCCGCCATGTTGTCCAGGAACGCGTCGCCATCGGTCAGATTGAAATCCGTTTGGGCCTTGTCGTTGAGCCAGTCCTGCTCGAACGTCGTCACCCCCGAGTTCGCCAGGTATCCGGCAACGGTTTCCCAGTAGGCCGGATCGGTGACCACGTTCCCCGACATCCGGTATTGAGTACGATACGGGCTGCTGGCATCGATCCACCGGGCGTGCGTGATCAGCGGCATCCCCAGGTTCTGCTGAAACCGCGCGAGCCCGGACAGGAACGGCGGCGATGCCGCGACGTATTCATAGATGCCCGCCCCGTTGTTGCTCCACGCCCTGCCGCTGCCCTTGGGATAAAACCAGCTATCGAGCTGCATGTAGCCGAGCGGGATGCCGGCGCCGTCGAAATCGCGTTTCACCGCGTCCAGCGTCTGCTCGTAGCTCATGGAGTCGGCCATGTGGTAATAGTATGTGGCGCCGTTATCGGTCCAGTAGCCGATCTGGCTCAGGCTGACGTCGGCATCGTTGGGCGGCCGCGTCTTTCCGTTGAGCGCCGTCAGGGCCTGTCCCCAGGTGTCGAAGGCGTGGTTGATTCCCTGCTCCACCACCAGCAGCGTGCGGTGTTGGAATCCGCGCGGGAGGACGGGAATCTCCGCCGAAATCCCGCTGGACAGCTCTCCATTCGGCCCCCAGACGGTGGCCGCCGTCATGAAATTCGCCGCCGGCGAGAGGATAAAGGACTTGCCCGAGGCATCGAAGAAAATCCACGGGCTATCGGTGGCGAAGTTCCAGAAGGAGGGCGGTGCGAAGGTTCCCGAAAACGTCAGGTGGTCGAGATTCCGCGGGTACTGAGCAAAATTGGGAAACGCAAAGGTGTTGGCGGCGCCAGACGAGGGGTAGCTCACCGTGAACAGCACCTCGGGGTGCTCGCGGTAGCTGCGAATGGAAGCGTGGCGCGCCACACCCGCCTGGAAATCGAACGATATTTCGCTGTAGCCGCCCAGGGCATCGGCGCTGGAGCCCGCCTGCAGATTGTTCAGGGGCGCTCCGATACTCCCGCTGAAACTCCATGCCAGGTCTGGAACCGTTATGGAGTACGATCCGCCGGGGTCGACGGTGACGGCAATGTTGCCGCTACCGACAATGGTGAGAGAGCCTTGGGCGGGAACTGCCAGGATCAAAGAGGATGCCGCGAACAACGCGCAGCGGAACGCCAAGCGTAAACTCAGGAGACCAAACCTCGATTCAAACTGTGATCTACCTTACAATATACCCGGGTAAATCCCTGAACGCAATACCCCAAAAGGTGAACTGCCCCCGGCTGTCCCCCCCTCGCGCCGCCCCTACACCTGGGAAAGCGCCAGCAAAGGAAAGTAATCGCGGTACATGGCGTAGGTGAGGTAGAAAACGTTGGGAAAGCCCGTACCGGTGGTGGCCCCTTCGGGCCATTTACCCTGTGCCGTCTGGCGCGCCAAGAGGTATTCCAGGCCCTGCTGGAATTGCACCGACTCGCTATCGCCGGCGGCGCGCAGGCCGAGCAGCGCCCAAGCCGTTTGTGAAGCCGAACTCGGAGCCGGAACGAAGCAATCCCGCGTGTAGCTGGCGCAGGATTCGCCCCATCCGCCGTCCGGATTCTGGATCGTCCGCAGCCACCGGGCCGCGCGATCCAGCGCGTCGCCCGCCCCCGGCGCTTCGCTGGCCGCCAGGCCCCGCATCGCCAGGAACGATCCGTAAATGTAGTTCACGCCCCAGCGGCCGTACCAACTGCCGTCCTTTTCCTGCGCCGCCAGAAGATACGCCACACCGCGGCGCACCGCTTCGTGGCCCGCCATGCCGCGCCGGCACAGGCACTCCAGGACGCGCCCCGTGATATCCGGACAGGTGGGATCGAGCATCGCGTTGTGGTCGGCAAAGGGCACCTGATTCAGCACCGCCCAGTTGTTGTCCACATCGAACGCCGCCCATCCACCGTCCTCCGATTGCATGGCGAGCAGCCAGTTGACGGCGCGCCGTTCGCAGGCCGCCTGCACCTCCGGGTTCGATCCTTTGGCGTGCATGAGCGCCAGCAGCACCATGGCGGTGTCGTCGATATCGGGGTAAAACTCGTTGGCGAACTCGAAGGCCCATCCGGAAGGCTCGGTATCCGGCCGCTTGACGCTCCAATCGCCTTTGCGGCGCACCTCTTTGCTGATCAGCCAATCGGCGGCGCGGGTCAGGCGCGGGTCGTCTTTCAACCCGGCTTCCCCCATCGCGTAGGCACAGATGGCGGTGTCCCAGATGGGGGAAACGCACGGCTGGAAGATGAAGCGGTCTTCGGTCTCGATCAACAGGGATTCGAAGTGGCGGATGGCTTCCACGCGATCGGGGTGGTCCTGCGCATAATCGAGGGCATCCAGCGCCATGATGAAGTACATCATGGCGGGGTAGATGGCGCCCAGGCCTTCGGTGTGGCGGGTGCGCGTGAGGATCCAGCGTTCCGCCTGGCGGATGGCGGCGGCGCGAATCCGCTCGCTGCCGCGCTTCTCCCAGACTTTGAAGACGCGGTCCAGTTGATGGAAGAGCACGCTCAGTCCCCAGCGCTTGGGCAGCTTCAGGCTCACCCCCGGCAGCAGCAATTCATCGAGGTTGAACCCCGCCGGCGCGTGCCGGTTGGCGCCGCGCGCCTGCACGATGGAGAGGGGCACCAGAATCGAGCGCGTCCACGAGGACATCTCGTAGAGCACGTTGCCGGGCAGCATGACGATTTCCGGCGGCACCGAAGGCGCGTGCTTGCGCGGAAAAAGCCCGAACAGGCTGAGGTTGATCTTGACGTAGCTATTGGCCGCCTGCAAGCCGCCCAGTGCCAGAATGCGCTGCCGGGCGCGGCGCATGGTGTCGCTCTCCGGCTGAATGCCGGCCAGCTTCAAGGCGCAATACGCCTTGACGGTGGCGCTCACGTCGCTTGGACCGCCGGAGTAAATATTGAACCCGCCATCCGGCATCTGACGCTCCAGGATGGAGCGGGCCGCGCGGTCGATGCGATCCCGGGTGGGCGGATTCCAACCGCTCTCATCGGGCTGATTGAGCCAGAGCTGGAGCAGGATATAGTCCGATTCCAGCGTAGTATCGGCGGTCAGTTCGCCGCACCAGAAGCCCTCCGGCGTCTGCTGCGCGGACAGCGCATCCACCGCCCGCCGCATGGCGTGTTCCACGTGTTCCTGGGTAAACTGCGACGGCTGTTCGGCCAGACGGCGGCGGCTTGGCCTCGTGATTTCGGTCCATTCGTACGACATGGCTGAAATCACATGGTAACAACGTACACTGAGAATATGGACTGGCAATTGGACGCCGCCGAGTTGCGGGTGCTCGGCGCCCTCTTGGAAAAGGAGAAGACCACTCCGGAGTATTACCCCATGTCGCTGAATGCGCTGATCAACGCGTGCAATCAGAAATCCAACCGCGAGCCCGTGGTCACCTACGATGAAGAGACCGTGGAGACCGCCCTGGACGGCTTGCGGAGCAAGGGGCTGAGCTCGCGGATATCGGGCGGGAGCCGCGTGCCCAAGCACGAGCATCGCTTCACGGAGCGCTGCAACCTGGGACGCCGCGAGGAGGCGGTGCTCTGCGTGCTGATGCTGCGCGGCCCGCAAACCGTGGGGGAATTGCGCGGCCGCACCGAGCGGCTTTACAACTTCGACGATCTGGAGAGTGTGGAGCACACGCTACAGAGACTGGCGGAGATTGGCTTCGTCAAGAAACTCCCGCGCCAGGCAGGGTACAAGGAACAGCGCTGGGCGCAGTTGCTGGCCGGCGATGTGGAGGAGGCCGAAGAGGCGGAGGTGGAGGCGGACGCTCCGGCGCAGGGGCGCGGGCCGTCGGATCGCGAGAGGATCGCGGCGCTGGAGCAGGAGGTGGCGGACCTCAAGCGCGCCTTCGAGGACTTCCGAAGAAATTTCGAGTAGAGAAGAGAAAGCGACTTTCACGCAAAGGCGCAGAGACGCAAAGGGATCGCAAAGATAGATTGAGCAGATCTGTTGTTTCTTCTTTGCGAGTACTTGGCGTCCTGGCGCCTTTGCGTGAGAAATCCTTTTCTATGCGGCCTTGTTGCCCGCCTTCTTTTGAATCTCGCGGACGGGTTCGTCGCCGCCTGCAATGAGGGGATAGACGATGCCCGCGAGGGCCGCGCCGGCAATCGGGGCCAGCCAGAAGAGCCACAGTTGGCGGATCGCCCATCCGCCGACCATCACCGCCGGGCCGGTGCTTCGCGCCGGGTTCACCGAGAGATTGGTAACCGGGATGCCGATCAGGTGGATCAGTGTCAGGCCCAAGCCGATAGCGATAGGTGCGAAGCCCTGCGGGGCGCGCCGGTCGGTGGATCCCAGAATGATCATGAGGAACATGAAGGTGAGCACCAGTTCGGCCACCAGACAGGCTTCCAGGGAGTAGCCGCCGGGAGAATTCTCGGCGAACCCGTTGGAAGCGAATCCGCCCAATTCGAACCCCGGCTTGCCCGTCGCGATCACATAGAGCACCCCGGCGCCCGCAATACCGCCGAGCACCTGCGCCACCACATAGGCCGGAAGGTCCTTGGCGGAGAAACGTTTGGCCACCAGCAACCCGACCGACACCGCCGGGTTGAGGTGACAGCCCGAAATATGGCCGATGGCGAAAGCCATGGTCAGCACGGTGAGGCCAAAGGCCAACGCCACGCCTAGAAAACCGATACCCAATTGGGGGAAGGCGGCTGACAGCACAGCGCTGCCGCAACCGCCAAAGACAAGCCAAAAAGTTCCGACGAATTCCGCGGCAGCGCGTTTGGATAGTGGCATGGACGTGACTCCTTTTAGTGGATGAGGATGCTGCAAGTCCGGGGACTACGAACTTGCGCATAGACAAGGCTAGCCCATCCGGCGTGGCCGGGCAACTGGCACACGCCTGTTTTCGTTACCTGCCTATTTCTTGCGGATTTCGTCCAGGCGTTTTGCCAGGTACTCCTTGTATTCCTTGAGCAGGGCCGGGTCTCGCGGGCTGCCGTAGATCTCGCTCGACTTGTACTTGCCCTCGTCGAACTTCTTGCGCGTCCATTCGTCGTGGATGTGCGTCGTATCGGCGGCATCGAGAATCTGCTGCGCCAACTGCGCCGGGATGAAGGTAATGCCCTCGCGATCTCCTACCACCAGGTCGCCGGGCAACACGGTCACATTGCCGATGCGGATGGGTACGTTGACGCCCGCAAGCGTCACGCCGCCGATCGCGCTCGGATGCACCGATTTGAAGTAGGCCGGCATATCCATCTCCGCGATTCCCTCCAGGTCGCGGATGGAGCCATCCACTACCATCCCGGTGCCCTTGGTGGCCTTCATGACGTAGTAGAACAGGTTGTCGCCGACGAGGGTACCGCCTTCCTTCCTCCCCATCAGGTCCACCACCAGGACGTCGCCGGGTTGCAGCATGTCGAGTGCATACTGGTTGTTGAGCGTCTGGACGCCCTTTTCCCTCGCCTTGGCGGTGACCACGGCGTCCAGATCGGCCCGCGCGGGCATGAACTGCACCGTGAAGGCCCGGCCCACCATTTTCTTGCCGGGGTGCAGAACCTGCCAGTCGCCCGCGTATTGGCTGTACCCGCCCCCGCCAAAGCCGCCGCGCCCGCCCCCACCCCCGCCGGCCGCGGCTGCGGGTGCGGCCGTGGCGCCGGCGGCGCCCCAGTTGATCGTGATCTCCTCCATGGAGAGACCCTTCGCCCGCTCAATCAGGGCGTCGGAAACCTTCGGCCGCCCGTCCGGCATCCGTTCGCCGGTCCAGGCCTTGGTGTACTCGGTGAGCTGGTCTTTGGTCCACGTCCACAACTGCGCCTGAGCGGGCGCGGGAGCGAGTACGGACACGAGGAACGCGGCCGCCGCGAGGGTGGTCAAACTGTATCTGCGATTCATTCTGCGTAACTCCTTATTAGGTAGGACCGGCCTCCCGGCCTATTCCTTAACTCCACAGCCGGTCGTTCGTCCGGTCCTGGTTCCACTGCGGAGTCGGCTCGAAATAGCCCGGCACTCCCAGATGCTGTTTTACCACGGCTTCGTTGAGCGTGACGCCCAGTCCAGGCTTGTCCGGCACGGTGATGAAGCCCTTATTGATAATCGGCTTCTCCACGCCTTCCACCAGGTCGCTCCACCAGGGGAGATCCACCGAGTGGTTTTCCAGCACCAGGAAATTCTCGGTGGCGGCGGCACAGTGCACGCTGGCCATGGCGGCGACAGGGGAACCCGCCATGTGCATCGCCATGGGGACGCCCAGTTCCTGCGCGGCATCGCCGATCTTCTTGGTTTCCAGAATGCCGCCGGAGGTGGCCAGGTCGGGTTGGATGATATCCACCGCGTGCGTGCGGCACAACTCGATGAACGGCTCCTTCAAATAGATGTCCTCGCCGGTGAGGAGCGGAATGTCGACGGCGTCGGAGATTTTCTTGAGCAGTTCGGGGTACTGCCAGGGAATCATGTCCTCCAGCCAGGCGAGATTGTACCTGGTCAATGCCTTTCCCAGCCGGATGCAACTGTTGACGCCGATGTGCCCGAAGTGGTCGGCGGAGAGGGGAACGTCCATGCCGACGATTTCGCGGATCTGCGCCACATAATCGCACATCAGCTCGATACCTTTGTCGGTGATCTCCGTGCCCGTGAACATGTGCTGCGTGGGGTCTCCATAGGCGAGGCTGTTGCCCAGCGGCATGGTGAGAGAGCCCGGCACCTGCGCCACCAGGTCCACGCCCAGGTCCATCTTCAACCAGGTGAACCCCTGCTCGCGCCGCTCTTTCATGCGCTGGCCATACACTTTGGGATCGTGCGACTCGGTGGTGTCGGCATAGCAGCGGATCCGGTCGCGGAACTTGCCGCCCAGCATCTGGTAGACCGGCACGTTGTAGGCCTTGCCGGCAAGGTCCCACAGCGCCATCTCCACCGCGCACACTCCGCCGGCCTGGCGCGAATGCCCGCCGAACTGTTTGATCTTGCGGAAGACCTTATCCACACTGCAGGGGTTCTCGCCCATGATCCGGCTCTTCAGCAGGAGGGCATAGTTCTTACTCGCCCCGTCGCGCACCTCACCGAGGCCGTAGACACCCTGATTGGTGTCGATGCGGATGATCGGCCAACTGCGGCCAATGGTGAGCACGCGCAGATCCGTAATCTTCAAGTCGGACGGTTTGGAGTTGGTGTTGACATTCTGGGGCAGCGCTTCCAGCACCCGATCGCCCAAAAGCCCGGCCCCGATGGCGCCCGCGGCGCCCCTGAGAAAGGATCGGCGGGCAGTAACGTTGGTATCTTTACATAGCATGGCGGAACCTCTTCCAAACCTCGAGTGGGTGCGGGAAACGTGAAATGCCACGTATACAACACTTCACCCGCCATGACAAGGGTTTCCCGGTTTTATACCTAAGTATCTTAAGGTCCCCTTGTGGAGGATGTTGCG
>JADGNS010000164.1 GCA_017883355.1 Candidatus Solibacter sp. | reverse complement strand
GCGTTTGCGACCAATCCGGAGCTGAGCAACCTATTGCTGGACGGGTATTTCACGGACGTGATCGCGCGTTGCCAGCCGGCCTGGCGGCGCGTGGTGGCCAAGGCGGTGGAGGCTGGAGTCCCGGTGCCGGCGTTCATGACGGCGCTGGCGTTCTTCGACGGCTATCGCAGCGCACGGCTGCCGGCGAACCTGCTGCAGGCGCAGCGCGACTACTTCGGCGCGCACACCTACGAGCGCGTGGACCAGCCGCGCGGCAAGTTCTTCCACACCAACTGGACCGGTAAGGGCGGCAACGTCTCGGCCGGAACGTACACGGCATAAGACGGGGCAAGAAGCGGGTCCAGGGGGACCCGCGCGGACCAGGGGGTCCGCCCCACCTTCGAGGAGAACGGATTGAGCGCAGAGATTACGCAACTGGCATCCAGGATTCGCCTGCTGTTGATGGACGTGGACGGCGTGCTGACGGACGGGAAGCTGTACAACGTGCCCGCCCCCGACGGCAAGATGGCGGAGACCAAGGGCTTCGATTCCCAGGACGGCATCGCGCTGCAATGGATGGCGCGCGTGGGGATCGCCACGGGCTTGATCAGCGGGCGCGTTTCCCCGGCGACGGTGGAACGCGCCGCGCAGTGCAAGTTCAAATACGTCTACCAGGGACACACGGAGAAGATCCCGATTCTCGAGGAGATTCTGGCGGACGCCAAACTGGCTCCCGAAGAGGTGGCGTACATCGGCGACGATTTCACCGACGTGGTGGTGATGCGCCGGGTGGGCCTGGCGATTGCGACAGCCAACGCGCGGCCGGAGATGAAGCCGATCGCGCATTACGTCACCCTGGCGCCGGGCGGATCGGGGGCGGTTCGCGAGGTGGTGGAACTGCTGCTGAAAGCGCAGGGCAAGTGGGACGGCATTTTAAAACATTACGAGATTAGTCTGGAGAAATGAATCGATGAGCACTGGCCTGAATATTCGCAAAGACGGCGCGCTGGATTTCCTATCGCTGGGCGCGCTGGTGCACCGCCTGGACCCGGGAATCATCCCGTTCCGTAAGGCGACCGAATGCAAGATCCACGTGAGCGGCGGCGAATTCAATTGCGCCGCGAACCTGTCCGACTGTTTCGGCCTGAACACGGGCATCGCGAGCGCGATGGTGGATTACCCGATCGGCGCGCTAATCGCCGAGCGCGTGCGCGCCATGGGCGTGAAGCCGTTCTACAAGCAGTTCAAGCATAATGGCGTGAACGGTCCGAACATGGCCGCGGTATATAGCGACCAGGGATTGGGCGTGCGCGCGCCGATCGTGTTCTACAACCGGTGCAACGAGGCGGCGGCGCAGTTGAAGCCGGGCGATTTCGATTGGAAAGCGATTTTCGCTGGCGGCGTGCGCTGGTTCCACTCGGGCGGCATCTTCGCAGCGCTTTCGCCCACCACGGCGGAAGTGATCATCGAAGCCATGCAGGCGGCCAAGGAGGCGGGCGCGGTGACGTCGTTCGATTTGAACTATCGCGCCAAGCTGTGGAACATTTCGGGCGGCGAAGAGCGCGCGGTGGCGGTGCTGGACCGCGTCGTGAAGAACGTGGACGTCCTGGTGGGCAACGAGGAAGATCTGCAAAAGGGTCTCGGCATTCCGGGACCGGAAGTGGCGGCGAAATCGAAGCTGGACCCGAGCGCGTTCTTCGGCATGATCGATACCGTGGTGAAGAAGCACCCGCACGTGAAGATCGTGGCGACCACGCTGCGGGAGGTACACTCCACCAACCGGCATAGCTGGGGCGCGGTGGCGTGGATCAACGGCAAGACGTACACTTCGCCGACGGCGGAACTACACGTACACGATCGGGTAGGCGGCGGCGATGGATACGCGTCGGGCTTCTTCTACGGTTTGCTGACGGGCGAATCGCCGGAAGAAGCGGTGAAGCTGGGCTGGGCGCACGGCGCGCTATTGACCACCTTCCCGGGCGACACCACGATGGCTACGGTAGAACAGGTGCGTTCCTTCGCCCAGGGCGGTTCGGCGCGCATTCAGCGGTAAACGGATCGAGACATTAGAGTGCGGAGGGCAGGCTACACTTACTCATAGCCTGCATGCACTCCGCCCACGACATCTCTGCCAAAAAACCGCACCGCGTGCGGCGGTTGGGGTGGAAGCTCGTCTGGTTCCGCCTCGCGGCCTTTTTCGCGGTGATGGGGCCGGGGTTCATCACGGCCAACGTGGACAACGATCCCGGGGGCATCCTCACCTACTCGCAGGCCGGGGCCAAGTTCGGCTATTCGCTGCTCTGGACGCTGATCCCGACCACGGTCGCGCTGATTGTGGTGCAGGAGATGGCGGCGCGCATGGGTGCGGTGACCGGGAAGGGGCTCTCGGACCTGATCCGCGAAGAGTTCGGGCTGCGCATCACCTTCTTCACCATGGTGGTGTTGGGGCTGGCCGATCTGGGCAACATCGCGGCGGAGTTCGCCGGCATCGCGAGCGGCATGGGGATCTTCGGGATCTCGAAATACCTCACCGTGCCGGTGGGCGCCGCGGTGGTATGGTTCGTCATCGTGCGCGGGTCGTACAAGCCGGTGGAGCGGATCTTCATCCTGCTCTCGCTGATCTATTTCACCTACCCGATTTCGGCCTTCCTGGCGCACCCGGACTGGCCGGAGGCGCTGCGTCGAACGGTGATCCCGGAGTGGAATGCGAATCCGGACTATATCGTGATGATCGTGGGGTTGATCGGCACCACGGTCACGCCGTGGATGCAGTTCTATCTGCAGGCGTCGATTGTGGAGAAGGGAGTCACGGAGAAGCATTTTTCGCTTTCGCGGTGGGACGTGATTCTGGGCTGCATCGTGACCGACGTGATCGCGTTTTTCATCGTGGTGGCGTGCGCGGCGACGCTGTACCAATCGGGGCATCGCAACATCAGCGACGCGGCGGAGGCGGCGCTGGCCCTCAAGCCGTTCGCCGGCAAATTCGCCACGCTGCTGTTCGCCGTCGGACTGGTGAACGCCTCCATGCTCTCGGCGGCGATTCTGCCGCTGGCCACGGCGTACAACGTGTGCGAGGGGCTGGGGTTCGAATCGGGCGTGAACCGGCGATTGACCGAGGCGCCGATTTTTTACGGGCTGTACACGTTCCTGATCGTGGTGGGCGCGGGTTGCGTGCTGATTCCGGGGTTGCCGCTGATGAAACTGATTCTGCTCTCGCAGGTCGCCAACGGCGTACTGATCCCCTTCGTGCTGATCTTCATGCTGATTCTGGTGAACAAACGCGGGCTGATGGGCGATTGGAAGAACGGCATGTGGGCCAACGCCATCGCCGGGATCACGAGTGTGGTGATGATCGGGCTGACGGCGATGATGGTGTGGAACTCACTGCACGGGGGGTGAAGCCGTGGAGTCCGAGCTTCGCTCGGATGCACAAGGCGGAGCCTTATGCCACTACTTGGCGAGGTCTTTCAGCTTGGCGTCGAACATCTGGAACGGCATGGCGCCGACCACGAGTTCGCCATCCACGCCATTGCCGACGCTCTTGCCCACGATGAATGTGGGCGTGCCGTTGGCGCCGATCTTCATGGCCTCCAGTACGTCGCTCTGCACGGGATCCTTGTACTTTCCGCTGTCGATACAGGCGCGCAACGCGGCGGTGTCCATCTTCAGGTCCGCGGCGAAGCCCACGATGTGGTCGATATCGAGCGAATTCGGGTTGGCGCCCATGGTGTCGCGCAGTTCCCAGAACTTGCCCTGTTCCCCGGCGCAGCGCGCGGCCATGGCGGCGCGCATGGCGTTGGGGTGGAAATCGAGCGGCATATCCTTGCTGTAGAAGCGCACCTTTCCGGTATCGATGTAGGCCTTTTTCAATTCGGCAAACGCCGTGATATGGAAGCGCTGGCAGAACGGGCACTGATAGTCGGTGTACTCCACGATGGTGAGCGGCGCGGTCTTGGAGCCGAGCATGGAAACGCCGCTCAGGTCGGTGATCCTGGCCTTGGTGGGCGCCTCTTCCTGGGGCGCGGCGGGTTTGGCCTGCTGGCGCTCGAGCAACAGCCGGATCTGGCGCAGTTCCTGCAAAATCATGTCGCCCTGCTGGCGCGTGAGAGGGCCCTGGTCGTTGGCTACACCGGGACCAACGCCCGCGCCAACCTGGGCCGCCAGCGGCAGCGCCGCGAACATCGTTACGTAGACGAGAAACTTCTTCATGGGTTACCTAATTCTTTCTCAGGATCAACATATACTGGCTGTCGGGAACGTGTTCTTTCTCGGCGATGAGATGGAAGTGATTGGCCTCGATCTCCTTGATCATGTCGGGCATATCGAGGCGGATATGCGTCAGCGCCCGCCCCCCGGGCATCGCCTCCTGGCGCTTGTAGTACTCCACCACCACCAGTGTGCCACCGGGCTTGAGCGATTTGTGGATAGCGGCCAGCATCTTCTCGGGGTAATCGAAGTGGTGGTAGACGTCGAGAGCGAGCACGATGTCCACGGCGGCTTCGGGCAGCTTGGGGTCGGTTTCGGTGCCCTTGACGAAGGTCACGTTTTCCAGCTTCAGGTTGGCGGCGCGCTGTTTGGCGGAGGCCAGGAAGTCGTCGAAAATATCCTCGGCGATCACGCGGCCGGTGGGTCCGGCACGGCGGCTGAGGAAGGGCAGCATGTAGCCGATTCCGGTGCCGACGTCGGCCACCGTCATGCCGGGCTGAAGGCCCATGGCGCGAATCAGTTCGCCCGGTTTTTGTTTTTCGTCGCGCGCCGGGTCGGCCAGTCCGATGGCCAGGCCTTTGCGCTGCTGCTCGGTCTGGTATCCCGAGTTGGCCTGGCCGGCCACCTGCGCGGTAAGCACGCCGGCCAGCGCAAGGCCTGCAAACAGGCCGGCGATTCTCATAGCGCCGTCTCCATGGGCAGGGCCAGCGGCGCTTCCCGCATGAAATCGAGGCGGGACATCTCTTCGATGGCCTCGCCGATGGATTGCTCGCTGGTCTGCTCGGTGGTGATCACAAACGGCAGATCGTTCTTGGTGTCGCAGGGCTCTTGCAGCACCGCTTCCAGCCCGATATTCTTGCTGGCGAGAATGCCCGCCAGTTTGGCGATGATCCCCGGGCGGTCTTCCACGCGGAAGCGCAGGTAGTAGGCGCGCTTTTGCAGCTTTACCGAGACGGGCTTGTTCTCGCCCAGCCGTTCATGGGCGAACGGCGAGACGCGCTCCGGGCTGCCGCCGCGAATCTCGCGCGCCACGCGCATCAGGTCGCTGACCACGGCGACGCCGGTGGGGTGCCCGGCGCCCCAGCCGTAGTAAAAGGTATCTTCGCCGAACATGCCCTTCACCCACACCGCGTTGTACGGACCCTGCACGTGGGCCAGAATGGTCGACGTCGGAATCAGCGCCGGGCGCACGAACAGAATCAGGCCGTGGGGCGTCTTGCGCCCGCCGCAGATCAGCCGGATGGTGTGCTTCAGGGCCTTGGCGTACTGGAAATCGAGCGGGGTGATGCGCCGGATGCCTTCCACGAAGATATCCGACGCCGTGATCTTCTCGCCGAAGGCCAGCGCGGCCAGCAGTACGAGTTTGCTGCGCGCGTCGTAGCCATCCACGTCCGCGCTCGGGTCGGCTTCGGCGTACCCCAGGCGCTGCGCCGAAGCGATCATGGTCTCCATGTCGGCGCCGGTTTTTTCGATCTCGGTGAGGATGTAGTTGCAGGTGCCGTTGAGAATCCCGTACAACGCCTGCACGCGATCGCCCGAGATGCCCTCGCGCAGCACGGCGTGGATGGGGATGCCGCCGCAGACCGAGGCTTCCATGGCGAGATTGATGCCCGCCTGGATGGCGCGGTCCCAGATCTCCGGTCCGCAAGCCGCCATGAGTTCCTTGTTGGCCGTGACCACGCTCTTGTGATTGGCAATGGCGGCGTCGACGATCTGCGCGGCGACGGAGGTGCCGCCCACCAGTTCGGCGACGATCTGCACGTCGGGGTGCGCCACCACCTCGCGCCAGTCCGTGGTCTTGAAGACGTCGCCCAGTCCTGCCGGGATGTGTTTGCTGTGTACCGAACGGCTGCACACGGCGACGACTTTGAGGCGGTACCCAAGCTTGAGGGCGATCTGATCGCCGTTTTCGGACAGTATGGCAAGCGTGCTGGAGCCGACGTTACCCAAGCCTACGATGCCGACATTGACTTCCTGCATATCTTTCAATGATATCAGTGGCAAGGAGCATAGCCCGCTGGCCCGGCGGCCGCCATCCAGCCCGCAAACCGGACAGCCTTGTCCGGTGTTGGAGGAGGTGTTTTATTGATAATAAACATGTTAATAGGCGCAGGAGGCACAAAAACCGGACATCCTTGTCCGGTCTCTCCTACCAGCCCGCAGGGAGAGGTTCGCCCCCCTGGTTCCATGGTACAGCCGGGGCGTGCGAAATTCGCAGGGGCGGCGGCGGGTGGCTGTCGGTAAGTGGTTTGGATAGAGTGGGCTATGGGGGATTTGGGATATTTTATGTTGGCGTCACTCACTCTGAACGGGCAGGGTGAGGGGCCAGAGGAACTGTCGTGTCTGCTCCGGTAAACACCGCCTGCCATACTGAGACTATGAGTTCACTGCCAACCGCGCACCTGATGGCGCCGCTAGAGATCCGCGAGATCACGTTGCGCAACCGGATTGCGGTTTCGCCGATGTGCCAGTACTCCTCCGAAGACGGGTTCGCCAACGATTGGCACCTGGTGCATCTGGGGAGCCGCGCGGTGGGCGGCGCCGGGCTGGTTTGCGTGGAGGCCACGGCGGTGGCCGCGCGCGGGCGTATTTCGCCACACGACATGGGCATCTGGAAAAGCGAGCACATCGAGTTTCTGGCCCGCATCACGCGCTTCCTGCACAGCCAGGGCGCGGCGGCGGGCATCCAACTGGCGCACGCCGGGCGCAAGGGCAGTACGCGGCGGCCGTGGGAAGGCGGTGGATTGCAGCCCGAAGCCGAAGGCGGCTGGCAGTGCGTGGCTCCCAGCGCCGTGCCGTTCCTGGACGGGGACCCCGCGCCGCAGGAGCTCTCGAAAGTGGAGATTCACGCCCTCGCCGATGGCTTCCGCGATGCGGCGGAGCGGGCGTTGCGCGCGGGATTCGACGTCGTCGAGATCCATGGCGCGCACGGCTACCTGATCCACCAGTTCCTCTCGCCGCTGAGCAATCGGCGCACCGACGAATACGGCGGCACGCTGGACAACCGGCTGCGTTTTGCGCTGGAAGTGACGGAGGCCGTGCGTGGCGTGTGGCCGGCGCGCCTGCCGCTGTTCTTTCGGATTTCGGCCACGGATTGGGTGCCGGGCGGCTGGACTCCCGACGATTCGGTGGAACTGGTGCGCCGCCTGCGGGCAATGGGCGTCGATCTGGTGGATTGCTCTTCGGGGGGCAACGCGGCACACGCCAGGATTCCGCTTGGTCCCGGCTATCAGGTTCCGTTTGCCGAGCGGATCCGGCGGGAAACGGGAGTGTTGACAGGCGCTGTCGGCATGATCACCACGCCCCAGCAGGCCGAGGAGATCGTGCGCGCCGGGCAGGCCGACATGGTGCTGCTGGCGCGCGAATTCCTGCGCGATCCCTACTTCCCGCTGCATGCGGCAAGCGCGTTGGGCGGAAAGGCGGCGCCGCCGCTGCAATACGGCCGGGCGTTTTGAGCGTCGGCGCGCGTGGGGAAGACACGGGGGCGCGGCGTAGGGGATTGGCTGGCGCTTTCGCCGGCCAATCCGAGCGCAGCTCTGCTCGCCGCGGAGTCGATGAAATTGCCGCGCGGCAGGGCCGAGCGCGTGGGGATGAAGTTGCTTAGGAGCGCCTACCCACCAGGAGCCAGATAACAAGAATCACGAGCAAGAGCCCGCCGATCCCGCCTCCGACCGCAGGTCCGCCGTAATAGTAGCCACCACCGCCGCCCAGAAGGATCAGCAGGACTAGAACAATTAGAAGAAGGTTCATAAGATTACACCCCGGCGTGTTTCCGCTACTTGCCCTTCAACTCCTTCTCTACATCCTTGGCCATGACGCCAACCTTTTTGACCGCAGCCTTCAATCGCTGCGGCGTACAACCGTACTGGCCGCACCAGTATTTCACTTCGTAATCTTCGTGGACGTTCACCCGATCCACTTATCCAAGCCAATACCGACCGCCGCAGGCGAAAATACCACGTTGCTCCATCGTCG
>JADGNS010000163.1 GCA_017883355.1 Candidatus Solibacter sp. | reverse complement strand
GCCGACGACGCGGTGGTGCGGAGTCCGCCTTGATCGATAAAGGCGAAACCGGAGGGCGCGCCTGAGGCGGTTTCCAGGACTCCGGCGGGCACCAGCGACGCATTCAGCAGCATGTTGCCGACGACATAGGAGTTATAGCTGGACGCGGCGTAGGCGCCGGCGAGGGCGGTGAAATCCTTGCGCGACACCGTAAAGGTATCGGCGTTGGCATCATAAAGCATGACGTTGCCGTCGGGCATGGCGGCCAGTATCGCGCCGCCATTGGGCGCCGGGGCGAGTACACCGCTCGGGTGCACGGAATTGGTATAGATGCCGAGGCTGGGCAGTTCGATGGCTCGCCGCGACACGAAATCGATGCGGTCGATCACGCCCGGAGCACCGGCGTTGACATTACGCACCAGCGCCAGCATGCTCTTGCCGCTCTCGGCGATGGAGCGCGGATAATGTCCGCTGGGGAACAGGATGGGCGCCTGGCGTTGCAGGCTGTCCAGATCGTAGACCCACGCCTGCTGGGCGTTGTCGTGACCGATGACCAGGTACTTGCGGTCGAAGGTGAAGGCGATCTGGGTGGGTGTGGCGGAGGTCTTGAGCGCCGCGATCTGCGAATAGTTGGTGCTGTCGAACACCAGCACCTGGTCGGTATCCTGGGCCACGATGTAGAAGCGGTTGCGGATGGGGTCGGCCAGAAGATCGGTCAGGTAGCCGGGGACGTTGACGAACGTGCCGCGTTGATCGGGATTCCGGTTGTTGATGAGCAGGCGGATCTGCGGCGGCAGGTTGACAGCCGTCGTCGACTTCATGGTCAGGGCCACGGACAGGGTGCCGTTCTGGTTCTGGAAAACGGTGGGATCGACGCGCACCTGCACTACCGCCGGAGTAATTCCGGCAGAGGGCGAAATGGCGACGCCCTGGGTATCGGTGGAAAGCTGGAAATCGGTGTTGCCGCCGCCCGGATCGGTGATGGTGATGGTTTGGGTAATCACGTTGCGATTGCAGAAGGTGCCGCGCGCCACCACGTCGCGCACACTGGCGGCGAGGCGATGCTGCTGGTTCATTCTGCCGACGGGGAAGATCATCACGCCGCTGTCGGAGACGGTGTACAGCAGGTCGCCGGCGGCGTTGAGCGTGCTGCGGCCGGTGATGTTTTCGGGAATTGAGAAGGTCTCCTTGACCAGCAGGTTCTCGGCGTCCAGGATAGACAGGACCGGCGGTGCCAGCACCGCCGGCGCGGATGGCGAGGAGGGCGAGGAACTGGTGGACGCGGTTGCGGAGACCGTAGGATTTTGAGCGTAGATGATGCCGGCTTTGGAATCGATGGCATTGCCGCCGGTATTGAGGGAAGCCAGGGAAGTGGGGAACTGCGCGAGGAAGTTGGCGGCGCCGTCCATGCGGTACTGGCCGATCATCGCCCAGGAGCCGTCGGCGGCCACGCTGACGCGGGGCAGCGGCTTGGGAGCGGCCACCATGGAGTAGCCCCTGAGATCACCCTTGCGCGCGTCGTAGTAATAGTAGGCCTGCGAGGAGCTGCTGTCGGCGATGCCGTAGACAAAGGTACGGTCGGGATTGGTGGACAGTGCGGCCGAAATCACCTGCGATGGGAAGGTATCGATAGGAGTAGGCAGGGTCTTGGCCAGGGCGGCAAAAGTGGCCAGTGTCTGCATGGCGCCCGAGATCGGGTCGAAGAGCAGAATCGCGGTAGAGGTGACGACGAAGGCGCGCCCGTCGGCAAGAAAGGCGAGGCCGAGCGGAGTATCGCCGGTGGAAAATGTCTGCCTCGTATTGTCAATGAGATTGATCAGGGTGAGGGCGTTCTTACTCGGGTCGGCGGGCGTGAAACTGCCGTAGTGCGCCACCAGGAGGAATTTGGAGTCGGGTGATAGGGAGAGGGCTCCCGGTTGAGGCGCCACGTTCATCGAAGTGCGGATGGAGTAGTCCGCGGTAGACATCACTTCGATGCGGTTCGCCGTAAAATTGGCGATGTAGAGCACGCCTCGCGATTCATCAAGGGCGATATCGGATGCGTGGCCGCCGATCGGAACGACAGTCCCGAAGCTGGCAGCGACGCAAGGCGACGAGCTCAGCAGAGCAGCGAACGCGGTCGAGATCAGGCAATTGTTCCAGCGCATAAATTGAGGGCCTTCAGACGTTATGATTACAGTCCGCCGCAGCCACCGAAGCAATGATCGAAATGGCTAGCAGCCACTGCATTACCAAAGTTAGCCATGTATTTCTGTAGGCTTACGGGTATACTTCCCGCGTGGATTGAGTCTGGCCGCCGCCATGGAAACGGTGTGGGGCCGGCTTGCCCACGGAAGGGCCAAGTACCAGCAATGAAGAACTTCGACTGGAAATACGTACCGCTATTCGTCATCTTCGCGCTTAGCATGGCACTGGCGCCGGTTTTCCGCGCCCAGGAGCAGAGCATCACGCGGATTACGCCCGTGCCCGACGGTGCGGAATACACGGTGGACGGGCAAACCTATACGCACGCCTCGAGCGCGGTGTGGCCGGCGGGGAGCAAACACATCCTGGCGGTGCCCAACCCGAATCAGTTTGGGCTCCGGACGCAGTACGTATTCCAAGGCTGGGAATACGTGGGCGGCACGCTGCAGTTCAATCCGTTGCCGGTGACGGCGAGCCCGGCGATCGCCGAGTACAAAGCCAAGTTCCAGACGCTCTTCGGGCTGGGCATCGCGTGGTTCAGTTGCCCGGATCCCGCGAACTGCCAGAGCCCGGGCACGATCTACGTGGGTGGGACGCCGTACAATTCGTCGGGGGATGTGTACGTGCCGGCAAACGGCTCGGTCGTTTTGCAGGCAATTCCCAATCCGGGATATGTCTTCCTGGGGTGGCAGCCGGGAGCCAACCAGACCATCGTGGGCTTCCAAAACACGGTTACCATGACGAGCCCGTTGACGGTGTATCCGAGATTTCAGGTGGCGCGCAAGGTGAACCTGGCCACCGATCCGCCGGAGCTGACGCTGCTCGCCGACCGGGCGCCGGTGACGACGCCGTCCACCTTGGACTGGGCGGTGGGCTCGGTGCATACCGTGGGCGCCAACTCACCACAGAAAGATAGATTCGGTAAGTGGTGGTCCTTTCAATCGTGGAGCGATGAAGGCGAATTGAACCACGCCTACACGGTGGCCAGCTCGAGCATGCCGGCCACGCTGACGGCGAAGTATATCGCCGCGGCCGGGGTCAGCATCCTGACGCTGCCGGTGGGATTGCAGATCAAAGTGGACGGGCAGTACAACGCGCTCAATCCTTATTACTTCGCCTGGGGAATCGGCGAGACGCACCGCTTGGAAGCTCCGGCGCAGCAGACGGACGCGCAGGGGCGGGTGTGGCAATTCAGTTCGTGGTCGAACGGCGGAAAGGCGACGCAGGACATCGTTGTGCCGGCGGACGCGGAGGCGAACGGTCTGCGGCTGACGGCGACGTATACGGCGCTGACCAAGCTGACGGTGGAGAGTTCGCTGGCCGGGTTGGGCGTGAAGCTGGACGGCGTGGCCTGCACGACGCCGTGCGAGACACTGCGCGCTCCGGGGACACAGGTGCGGGTAAGCGCGCCGGCCTCGGTTGCACAGGGCGATGGCGCGCGCGCCGATTTCGACGGCTGGCCGGGAACCACGGGCGACCTGGTGGTCACGGTGGGCGAAACGGCGGTTAAATTGAACGCGAATTATCACCCGCTCAACCGGCTCAGTGCGGCCAGCGATCCGGCGAACGGAGCGGTGTGGACGGTGCTGCCGGCATCGTCTGACGGCTTTTATCTGGCCAGCACGAATGTGGCGGTGAGCCTGGCGGCGCAGCCCGGGTACAAATTCCGGCGCTGGGATGGCGACCTCAGCGGAACGATTCCATCGGGCGTTGTCGCCATGAGCGCGCCGCGCGTGGTGAGGGCGCTGCTCGATCCCGTCCCGTATATCGCGCCGGCAGGAGTGAGCAATGCCGCGGGAACGACGCCGCAATCGGGCGTGGCGCCGGGCGGCATTCTGTCGATCTTCGGAGTCAATCTGGCGGCGGAGACGCTGGTGGCGCCGGACGGCATGCTGCCGCAGACGCTGGGCGGGCTGACGGTGCGCGTGGGCGACCGCATTCTGCCGCTGCTCTTCGTTTCGCCCGGGCAGATCAACGCGCAGGTGCCGGACGATCTGGCGACCGGCAATCAGGTGCTGGCCATCAGTCCGGCGGGAGCTCCGGATGTGCGCGCCGCCTTTACGGTAGTGCGCAACGCGCCGGGGCTGTTCCCGGTGGCGGTGAACGGTCAGGCGATGGCGATGGCGGTGCACGAGGACGGTTCACCGGTAACGGCGGATGCGCCGGCGCGAGCCGGCGAGTTGCTGACGGTGTACGGTACCGGCTTCGGGCCGACCGAACGGCCGCGGCCGGAGGGTTTCCCGATTCCACAATCGGTGTCGTACTCCCTGGTGGATGCGGTGACGGTGCAAGTGGGCGAAGCCGCAATCACCGCGGAGAAAGCGTTCGCGGCAGCGGGACGCTGCGGCATCGACGCCGTGCAGTTCCGCCTGGACCGCTCGATCACGGGGACGGCGACGCTCCGCGTGACGATCAACGGCGTGGACAGCAATACGCTGCTGCTGCCGGTGCAGTAAATTAGCCACGGATGAACACGGATAAACACGGATAAGACCAAGGATGCTTATCCGTGTTTATCCGCGGTAGGGACGCCCGTTGCGGGGCACGGCTTCAGAACAGGAACGGGACAAATCGTCGCGTGCGTTTCATGTAAGCAGCGTAGGGGGCACCGAAACCCGTGAGGTTTTCCTTTTCCTCGGCAATTGCGGTGGCGAACAAAAATCCGGTCGCGGCCAACGCCAGCGCCATGCCGCCGAGGGCCCACGGATTCTTTAGATAAGCGCACCACACCAGCGCCAGCAACGACGCATACAGAGGGTGCCGGATCCAGCGATACGCGCCTACCATGACCAGCGTGGTGGTGTTCTCAAACGCAAGATTGGTGCTGCGCGCGGCTGTGGGAGTTGGTCTGCCAATCAGGCGAAGCAGCCGGAAGCCTTCAATGGCCAGTCCGATCGAGGCAATTCCGAGGAGCCATGACACCAGTTGGCGAGCCGAGAGCGGATCGCGAAACCACACGGGGGCGTTCGCCAGGATAAGGGCCGCGAGGAGTTCAAACGCGAAAAAGCGATAGAAGCCGTGAGCGCGAAAATCCCGCAGCGACCGCCACGACAATGGAACGATGGCGGCCGATGCCGCGAAAAAAATAGCGACTCGCATCATGGTGTGCGTAGACATCCAACCCGTGCGCAACGCCAATAGTGGCACCCTGCACGGCTCGGGTCAACCTGTGGCACAATTCTCTCGTGCCTTACCGGTGGTCTCTTTGTCGGATGGTCTCGATGGTGCGGGACGGCGCGATCTCTCCGCTGGAACTGGTGGACGCGCACCTCGGGCAGATCGAGCGGCGAAATCCGTCGATCAACGCGTTCGTTACGGTGCTGGCGGACGAGGCGCGGGAGACGGCTCGCGCGCGGGAATCGGGCGGCACGCGCGGGCCGCTGCACGGCGTCCCGGTGACGGTGAAGGACAGCTTCGATATGGCGGGCCTCGCCACGCGGGTAGGGTCGTTGGAACGGCCCCAAACGCCGGCCTCGCGCGACGCTACCGTGGTGGCGCGACTGCGCGCGGCGGGGGCGATCGCGATCGGGCGCACCAACACGCCGGAAATGCTGAAGCGGTACGACACCGATAACGCGATCACGGGGCGCACCAACAACCCGTGGGACGTGGAGCGCACGCCCGGCGGATCGAGCGGTGGGGAGGCGGCGGCGATCGCGGCGATGTGCTCGGCGGGCGGGGTGGCGAGCGATGGCGGCGGTTCCATCCGCATGCCGGCGCACTTCTGCGGCATCGCGGGATTGAAACCCACGCCGGGGCGGATTCCGGGCACCGGGCACACGCCGTCGCTAGGCTATCCGGCGGGGCTGGTCACGGTGGTGGGGCCGATGGCGCGCACCGCGGCGGATCTGCGGCTGCTGTTTTCCGTGCTCTCCGGCTACGACGCGCAGGACGCGTTCTCCGTGCCGGCGCCGCTGCGCGAGCCGGTCTTGGACGCGGTGCGGATCGGCGTGTGGGAGCAGTTCTACGGGGTGCCGGCGGACCCGGAGATTCGCGCGGCGGTGCGCACGGCGGCGCAACTGGCTGACGATCTCGGCTTCACGGTGGACGGCTTCGAGCCGCGGGGCCTGGAGCGCGCGCCGAACCTCTGGAACTTCTTCTTCAACCAGTGGCTGGACGCGGGGAAAGATCTCACGGCGGAAGCGGCGCTGCTCAATCTGGCGGCGCGCGCCGCGATGCGCGCCGCGTTGTTGCGCCAGATGGAGGACGTGGCGGCCATCCTGATGCCGGTGTTCGGAATCGCGGCCTTTCGTCACGGGGAGAGCCGGTGGCAGGTGGAGGGCAAGGAGATCGGGCTGTTCCAGGCGGCTATGCCGGCGATGGTCGCCAACGTACTCGGTCTGCCGGCGGTGACCATTCCGATGGCGGTTTCCAGTGCGGGAGTGCCCATCGGGGTGCAATTGATGGGGCGGCCTTTTGAGGACGAACTGCTGCTGGAAATCGCCATCCGGCTAGAGGCCGCGCGCGGCGCGTGGGCCGGGATCATAGAATAGTATTGATGATTCCGAAATTATGCCTGCTGCTAGGATGCGCGGCCGTGGCCTGTGGGGCACAGCCGCAGAAGGTATTCCCCTACGACTATTCGCAGGAAGACCTGCCGAACGGGTTGCGCCTGATCACGGTGCCGACGGATTACGCCAACATTGTCGCGACCTACATCGTGGTGCAGACCGGGTCGCGTAATGAGGTGGAGCCCGGACTCACCGGGTTCGCCCACCTGTTCGAGCACCTGATGTTCCGCGGAACGGAGAAGTACCCGCCGGCGAAATACAATCAGACGCTGAACCGCTTCGGCGCGGCATCGAACGCTTCCACGGACGACGATCTCACGGTCTACCACACCACATTCTCCAAGGAAGACCTGGACACCGTGCTGGCCATGGAGGCCGACCGCTTCCAGCACCTTAAGTACGCCGAACCCGAGTTCAAGACGGAAAGCCTGGCCGTGCTGGGCGAGTACAACAAGAACAGCGCGTCGCCGTTCAGCAAGCTCAACGAGGTGCTGCACGACACGGCGTTCGACAAGCACACCTACAAGCACACCACCATGGGCTTCCTGAAGGACATACAGGATATGCCCAACCAATACGAGTACAGCCTCAAGTTCTTCGACCGCTATTACCGGCCGGAGTACACCACCATCATCGTGGTGGGCGACGTGAAGGCGAAGGCGGTGCGCGCCATGGTCGACAAGTACTGGGGCGAGTGGAAGCGTGGGAGCTACAAACCGGCGATCCCGGTGGAACCGGAGCAGAACGGGCCGCGCACCGGCCATGTGGACTGGCCGAGCCCGACGCTGCCCATCGTGGTAGTGGCCTTCAAGGCGCCGGCGTATAACGATGCGACGAAGGATACGGCGGCACTGGACGCGCTGGCGTACCTGGCGTTCTCGAATACCAGCGACCTCTACCAGAAGCTGGTAGTGCAAGAGCAGAAGGCGGATGCCATCTCGGGGAACGCTCCGGGAAGCGTCGATGCGGCGCTGTTCGAGATTTCCGCGCGGGTGAAGAAGGTGGAGGACATGGATTACGTGCGCGAGCGGATTCTGGAGACGGTGAAGGCGTTCCAGGAGAAAGCGGTGGACCCGGCGCGGCTGGACACGGTGCGTAAGCGGCTGCGCTATCAGGTGGCGCTGAGCATGGATAACAGCGACACCATCGCGCAGATTCTTTCGTATTACGTAGCGCTGAAGCGCACGCCGGAGACTATGAATGCGCTCTACGACCGATACGCCACGCTGACGCCGGAGGATGTGCGTCAGGCAGCGGCGAAGTACCTGGTGGAGAAGGGCCGGACCATTGTCACTCTGACCGGCCCCGGAGGTGCGAAATGACAACAGCACCGCAGTGTTACAAACTGGCTGAGACCATGTGGGGCAGCTTGGTAGGGGTACCCTCTGGGTCCGGCCGATTGTCAATCGGCCCACTGCCGGGTTCGCAGGGGAACGGCGGCGGTAACCAACCGCCTCGCAGGTTGCCAACCTGCCCCACAATCTCGGTTGCCTGCCTCT
>JADGNS010000162.1 GCA_017883355.1 Candidatus Solibacter sp. | reverse complement strand
ATGGCCATTGATTCCCGCTTCGTATATTCTGGTGGGGACCTGCATGATGGTTTACGGCGTGATCTGGAAGCCGCTCGCGTCCCTGACCGCGCTGGCCACCGTCGGCGTGGGAGCATTGGTGTACCGGTACGGGGTGCGTGTTCCCAGGGTCTAGCGGGTAACGGGAGAGAGCGTTCATGTTTTGGAGACGAGATTTCGGCAAGACGGTGCGGGCCGCGGTTCTGAAGGATTCTCTCGCGTGATCGCCTGTCAGGCGCCCACGCGCGTACGCTATTGGGTCATCGTATTCGCCGTCGCCCTGGCGGTGGTCACCTATGTCGACCGTGTTTCCATCGGGTTTGCCGCGCCGTTTATCACCAGGGATCTGGGCCTCGATTCGCGCCAGATGGGCGCGGTATTCACGGCATTCGGCTGGGCATACGCCCTCTTCGAAATTCCCGGCGGGTATCTGGGCGATCGCCTCGGACCACGCAGCGTGCTCATGCGGATTGTGCTGTGGTGGAGTTTCTTCACCGCTGCCACGGGTTGGGTCTGGAACTTCAGCTCGCTGATGGTCACGAGGTTTCTCTTCGGAGCGGGCGAAGCCGGCTGCTTTCCGAACCTCACCAAGATGTTCACCACCTGGCTGCCCGAGAATGAACGGGTGCGGGCGCAAGGCATCACGTGGCTCAGCGCGCGTTGGGGCGGGGCGTTCACACCGCTGCTGGTGGCGTGGGTGATGAAACACGTGGGATGGCGCCACTCCTTCGAAATCTTCGGCGTCCTGGGCGTGGTGTGGGCCGTCCTGTTTTACAGTTGGTATCGCAACAACCCGCTGGACAATCCACACCTCAATGCGGCGGAGCGGGAACTGGTGCGCGCATCCAGCGTCAACGCGGGCTCGCATGGCGACGTTCCCTGGGCGAAGTTCTTGGCGTCGCGGCAGGTGTGGATGATCTGCATGCAATACTTCTGCCTTTCCTACGGCTGGTATTTCTACGTCACCTGGTTCTCCACGTACCTGTCGGAGGCGCGCCATCTGAACGTGCAGTCGGTGGCCATCTTCGGCATCGCGCCGCTGTTCATGGGCGGTCTCGGAAACCCGGCCAGCGTCCTGATTGCCAATCGGTTCGCGCCTTGGGTGGGAAGCATGGCGCAGACCCGGCGGATCATGGCCTACATCGGGTTCACCGGCGCCAGTTTGTTTCTGCTGCTCTCCACCCGGATGAACGATCCGCTGATGGCGGTTCTGGCCATCGGGCTGGCCAGTTTCTCCAACGATCTGGTGATGCCGGGCGCCTGGGCCGCCTGCATGGACGTCGGCGGCAAACACGCCGGCTCGCTGTCCGGAATGATGAACATGGCGGGCAACGTCGGCGGGGCGCTTTCCCCGCTGGTGATCGGCTACATCCTTTACTGGACGCATAACGACTGGAACCTTACCTTCTACGTCTCGGCCGCCATCTATCTGATGGGCATCGTGTGCTGGATGTTCCTGGACCCGGTGACACCGCTGGAAGCGCAGAGAAAAATCTTCATGGCTCCTTAAAGAAGGTCACAACCCGGCCGATATGGTGCTGTAGCTTTCAAAGGATACTCTTTGTCCAGATTCCGCAGCGCCTCGTTCCTCCTGATTTTTGCCCTCGCAGGTGTGCTCACGGCCCAGCCACGGCCGCGCATCAACCAGCGCGTCGATAGCACGCGCCTGACCCGCCTGGGCCGCTCCACTCACCCCTTCACACACTCCGGCCGCGACCTGGGCCGCGCCATCGCGGACCTGCCCATGGAGCGCATCCAGATGCAGCTCTCCAGCAGCCCGGAACAGCAGGCCGAGCTGGAACAGTTGCTCGCCGATCAGCACGACGCCGCATCGCCCCACTTCCAGGAATGGCTTACGCCCGAGCAGTTCGGCGAGCGTTTCGGTCCCGCCCAGCAGGATATCGACGCGGTTGTGAGGTGGCTGGAAGACAACGGTTTCCACGTGGACGAAATCGGCCGCGGCCGCCGCACCCTCGAATTCAGCGGTACCGCTAGCCAGGTGGAACGGGCGTTCCACACCCAGATGCGGCAGTATGAGGTCGAAGGCGTTCACCACTTCGCCAACGCCACCGATCTGGCGATTCCCGAAGCCCTGGCACCGGTCGTCGGCGGCGTGGTCAGCCTGCACGATTTCCGCCACCAGCCGATGCACCAGGTGCTCGGCCAGACGCCGACGCCGGCCCCGGCCACCAACCTTTCCGGCGGCGCACGCGGGCTCAGCCCGTACGATTTCGCCGCCATCTACAACGTCACGCCGCTGTGGACCAGCAACTTCGACGGCGCCGGCCAGTCGGTGGCCATCGCCGGGCGCACCAATATCAAGCTCACCGACGTGGCCACCTTCCGTTCCACCTTCGGTCTGCCCGGCAACAATACGCAAGTCATCCTCAACGGCAAAGACCCCGGAATCGTCAGCGCCGGGGAAGAGATGGAGGCCGATCTGGACGTGGAATGGTCGGGCGCGGTGGCCAAGGGCGCCACCATCAAGTTCGTCGTTTCCGCCAGCACCAACGCTTCCGACGGCGTGGATCTTTCCAACCAGTACATTGTCAACAACAACCTGGCGGCGGCGATGAGCGTGAGTTTCGGCGCCTGCGAAGCCGCCATGGGCAGCGGCAACCAGTTCTATTATTCGCTGTGGCAGCAGGCCGCCGCACAGGGGATCTCGGTATTCGTCTCGGCGGGCGATTCCGGCTCCGCCGGCTGCGACAATCCGGGCGCGCGCTCTCCCGCCACCCGCGGTCTCGGGGTCAACGGCCTGGCTTCGACGCCGTATAACGTCGCCGTCGGCGGCACGCAGTTCGCCGATACCGCCAGTCCCGCCACCTACTGGAATACCGCCAACGATGCGCACGCCGCTTCGGCCAAGAGCTACATTCCGGAAGCCGCCTGGAACGAGAGTGCCTACACCACCGCCAATGCCACCGGCAATAATCTCTACGCGGGTAACGGCGGCGTGAGCGCGGTTTACAGCACCCCTGGCTGGCAGACCGGCCAAGGCGTCCCCGCGGCCGACCCCGGCACTACCGCCGGGCATCACCGCTATCTGCCGGACGTTTCGCTGACCGCGGCCGGGCACGATGGCTACCTGGTGTTTCGCCAGGGCGGCCTTTACCTGGTCGGCGGCACCTCGGCATCCTCGCCCGCCTTCGCCGGACTGATGGCCCTCGTCGATCAATACACCGGCGGCCGCAACGGCAACCCGAATACGCGTTTTTATTCGCTGGCCACGCAGACGCCCGCTGCCTACCATGACGTCACCACGGGCACCATCGCGGTGCCCTGCGCGGGCGGCGCGCCCGGATGTTCCACGGCCGCGCCGGCCGGCAACGTCGGCGCCATGACCGGTTATAGCGCGGCCGCGGGCTACGATCTCGCCACCGGCCTGGGCTCGGTCAACGCTTTTACCCTGGCCTACAACTGGGGCGCGCGCCCGCCCACCGGTCCCGTCGTCAACTCGCTCAGCCCCAACCCGATGACGGGCTCCACCGCCAACCAGACGTTGACTATTACCGGCAGCGGCTTCCAGGCCGGCGCAAAAGTGACCGCGACGTATCCCGGTGGTAGCAGCACGCTCCAGGTGACCAGCCTCAGCGCAACCCAGATTCAGGCGTCGATCAACACCGGCGCCACAGCCCGCACCTGGAGCATCACCGTCGCCAACCCGGCCGGTCCGGCATCCTACGCGGCCACCCTGAACGTGGTGACGCCGGCGACCAACCCGGTGGTAAGCGGCGTGACCCCTAACCCGCTCACCGGCTCCACCGCCAACCAGATTGCCACCATCAACGGCAGCGGATTCGTATCCGGCACGGCGCTCAAAGTGATCGTGGGATATGCCGGCTCCTCCATAACCCTGAGTGGCGGGCAAATCGCTTTCGTCAACAGCACCCAGATTCTGGCGCTGATCAACGTCGGCATCACGGCGCGCACCTGGACCGTGCAGGTAGTCAATCCCAGCGGTCTCGCCTCCAACAGCGCCAACCTGCAGGTGGTTGCGCCCCCAGTGCCGCCGGCGATCGCTTCACTTACTCCGAATCCGATGACGCGTTCCGCCGCGGCGCAGACCCTGACCGTCAACGGCTCCGGCTTCCAGACGGGCACCGGACTGCGCGTAGTGCTGACCACCAACGGCGCCTCGCTCACCCTGCAGGGCACGGCCATCCAGTCCGCATCCGCCAGCCAGATCCGGGCGACGGTAAACGTCGGCAGCACGGCGCGCAACTGGACCGTTCAGGTAGTGAACCCGAACGGCGCCGCTTCTAACTCAGTAACTCTAACGGTGCGATAAGCACTCGCCCCTGAGAAACTTCAGCAAAGTAACCACTTATGATCGCGTTTTTCTTTGCGAGCTTCGCGCCTTGGCGAGAAACGTGTTTTTTCCCTCGGCTCCTCAGAAGCTCAGGCGCGCGGCGATCTGGACGTAACGCGCCGGCCGCGCGCCATTGGGCACCAGTCCTGATCTGTCCCAGCGACCGGCGCAGGAAAAGTATTTCTGGAAAAACTCGGTAGCGGCGTACCAAAACCAATGGGTGAAACGGGAGAGCGGGCAACCGCAATCCGGCAACGGGGGTATGATGCCATTAAGGAGCGGATCATGAATCGAAGACAGTTTCTGCAGGCCTCTTCCTCGGCGCTGCTCGCGGCCGAACTCGCGGCGTATGCCGATACCCCGATCCCGATGGCAAAGCTCGGCAAGACCGGACTACAGGTCACGCGGATCACCCTCGGCGGCGCCCACATGCGCTTCGGCACCGAGGAGAACGCCCTCAACATCATCCGCCGCGCGCTCGACCTGGGCATCAACTTCTTCGACAGCGCCCGCAAGTACAACAACGGCGAGAGCGATGCCTGCTATGGCAAAGTCATCACCGGCAGCATCCGGCAGAAAGTCTTCCTGATGTCCAAGGCCGAACTGCGCACGCGCGACGAAGCCATGGGGCAGTTGGAAGGCACGCTGCGCGCCATGAAGACCGATTACCTCGACCTCTGGCAGTGCCACGAGGTGGTCACCCAGGCGGAGGTCGACAAGATCCTCGGCCCCGGTGGATCGCTGGAGGCCTTTGTCCAGGCCAAAAAGCAGGGCAAAGTGCGCCACATCGGCTTCACCGGACACGCCGATCCCGAAGTGCATCAGCGCCTGCTGGCCAGCTACGATGGCTGGGAGACCGTGCAGCATCCCGTCAATCTGGTGGACCCGCACTACCTGAGCTTCATCGCGAACGTGCTGCCCAAGGTCCGCGCCAAAGGCCTGGGCTTATTGGCGATGAAGTGCAATGCCATGGGCGGGATCGGAAAAAACAAAATCGCTTCGTACGCCGAGTGCCTGCGCTTCACGCTCAGCCAGGACGTGGACACCGTAGTCTCCGGCGCCACCACGGTGGAGGAACTGGAGCAGAACGTCGCCACCGTGAAGGCGTTCCAGAAGATGACCCCCAAGGAACAGTCGGAACTGCTCACTCGCACCAAGACCGGGCCGGTGGGCACGAAGGTGGAAAACTACAAAAAGCCTCCCACCGGCGGCTCGCTCCCCGCCCATCGCGACGGCGACCGCGGGTAAGCGGGCCCGACCGCACCGGGCCGGTTACTTCTGCACCAATTGGATGAGGTTGCCGCAGGTATCCTCAAATACCGCGATGGAGACCGGTCCCATCCTGGTTGGCCTGGTGCGAAACACTACCCCGAGCGCCATCATTCGCTGGTATTCTTTTTCCACGTCTTCCACGCCAAATGCCGTTAACGGTATCCCGTCGTCAAAAAGAGCCTTCTGGAACGTCTTGGCCGCCTTGTGGGCGTTTGGCTCCAAGAGCAACTGAACCCCGTCTGGCCGTTGGGGCGAGACCACGGTGAGCCACCTGTACTCCCCCATCGGGATGTCGGTTTTCTTGACAAAGCCCAAAATCTCCAAATAGAACTTCAGGGCCTTCGCTTGGTCGTCGACCATCACACTGCATACATCGATATTCATAGTGCGGTCTGGCTGCTCCTCTCGTTTCGCGGCTGCACGCCGTCTTCCATTGTCTCCCGGAACGGCTCCGCAACGGCCCAACTTCTTCCGTGCTATAATCGTCTAGTCTTTCCTGCAAAGATCCAGGGAATAATTATGCCGAAGCTTAAGACTCACAAAGGTGCGTCCAAGCGGTTCAAGAAGACGGGCACGGGCTTAGTGGTTCGCAATCATGCCTTTGGCCGTCATATCCTGACCTCGAAGCCGCACAAACGCAAGAAGAAGTTGCACCAGAGCGTGGTTGCCGACAAGGCCGACCAGCCGGTGCTGAAGCGCATGATTCCCTACTAGACCCGAGTGGGTTTGGTAGAATGCGCGATTTGCGCGGACGGTGCGCGTGGCACGTGCCCGATTCCGCCAATAATGACCAGCCAAAATAAAAGGAGACAAACGTGCCTAGAGTAAAACGTGGTACCCACCGCCGGGCGTCGCGGAAGAAGGTTTTAGCCCGCGCCTCCGGTTACTTCCTCACCAAAAGCAAGCTGTACCGTGCCGCCATGGAGGCCGTCGACCGCGGCCTGAAGTTCGCCTACGTCGGCCGCAAGCGCAAGAAGCGCGACTACCGGAGAATCTGGATCGTCCGCATCAACGCGTCCTGCCGCGCCGCCGGCACTTCCTACAGCAAGTTCATCCATGGCCTCAAGGCCGCCGGCATCGATCTGAACCGCAAGGTTCTGGCCGAGGTCGCCCTTCATGACGATGCCGCTTTCCGCAACCTGGCGGAACTGGCGCAATCGGCCCTGGCCGTGAAGGAGTCGGCTCGGGCTGCCCTGGAGAAAGAATGAGCCCGGTCGAACAGCAAAACGATTCTCTCAGCAGCCTGGAAGATCGCATCCAGCGCGCCGTGCAACTGGTGGCGCGCTTGCGCCAGGAGCGGGAAGCCGCCGTGGAAGAAGCCGCCGAAGCCAGGCGCGAGACGGCCCGCCTCGCCGATGAAGTCAAAACCCTGCATGCGGAACGCAAGCAGGTGCGCAGCCGCATCGAAAAGCTGCTGGGCCAGATCGATCAACTCAGCGCCTCCTAGCGGGGCGCTACGGTTTTTGGGGGGAGTTTCGCATGGAGAACAGCGCTCCCGATAAACAGCAAGTCCGTGTCACCATCCTGAGCCGGCCGTACACGCTGCTCACCAGCGGCGACTCTCGCGAAGTCGAGGAGGTCGCCGCCAGCGTCAACGACCTGATGCTGTCGATTGCCGGCAAAGCGCCTAACGCCGATTCCACCCGCATCGCCGTATTGGCTTGTCTCCACCTGGCCGACCGGCTGCGCACCCTGGAGCGCGATCTCAGCCAACTCAAGCAACGCGTGGACCGCAAGAGCGAGGAGTTCGCCGGCATGCTCGAACAACTCATCGAAGGCACCGGAGAGACCCCGTGACCTGGCGCATGGCATTGCCGCTGTTGACCGGGGTGGCGCTCTTGGCCGCCACCACCTACCAGACCGAAATCGCCCAATGGCGCCGCCAGCGGGAAGAGGGCTTGAAGCGCGACGGCGGCTGGCTCTCCGTGGCCGGCCTCTTCTGGCTGCATGAAGGATCCAACACTTTTGGCAAAGACCCGGCTAACGAAATTGTGCTGCCCGATGGCGCGGCCAAGGCAGGCGCGTTCGAACTGCTCAACGGCAAGGTCACGGTGAAGATGGACGGCGCCGCCCGCGAACTGTGGCCCGATTCTCTCGACGTTGCCAAAGTAGGCCGCCTCAGCCTCTTCGTCATCAAACGATCGGACAAATTCGGCATCCGGCTCAAGGATCCGGACAGCCAATACCGCCGCGAATTCCACGGCATCGAAACCTACCCGGCCCTGGAAGCGTACAAGATGACCGCGAAATGGATCGCCGCCCCCCAGAAGATTCCGATTCTCAACGTCCTGGGCCAGACCGACTCGATGGACAGTCCCGGGTATGCCGAATTCCATTTGCACGGCCGCCAGTACACTCTTCGCCCGTACCTGGAAACCGCCGACGCCAAAGAGCTTTTCTACGTATTCCGCGATCAGACCAGCGCGAAGGAGACCTACGGCGCGGGCCGTTTTCTCTACTCCGCCCTGCCTGCCAACGGCCACGTCGTGCTCGATTTCAATAAGGCCTACAACCCACCCTGCGCGTTCACCCCCTACGCCACCTGCCCGCTGCCGCCGCCGGAGAACCGGTTGGCGGT
>JADGNS010000161.1 GCA_017883355.1 Candidatus Solibacter sp. | reverse complement strand
TTCAGATGCTGCCAGCTAATCTCACGCTGATCCTCTTCGCCGCGGCCGCCGCTTACGGCCAATCCGCGGACTCCCCATCCCCAACCTTTGACGTGGCGTCGGTCAAGGCGAGACAGCCCGGCCAGTCCGGCCAACCCGGCGAACCCGGCCGGGGCGGCGTGCGCGTTGGACGGGGCGACAACATCCAGGTTTCCCCAGGCACCGTGACCATGCGTAATGTCAACCTGAAAACCTGCATTCGTTGGGCCTGGCACGTGTCGGAATTTCAGGTGACCGGCCCGGCCTGGCTCGACTCCGAGCGCTATGAAATTGCCGGCAAAGCCGCCGGCCCCGCCGCGGAAGACCAGTTGCGGCTCATGATGCAGGCCCTGTTGCAAGAGCGCTTCAAGCTCGCGCTGCATCGCCAGACCAAGGAGCTTGCGGCCTACGTGCTGGTCGTCGGCAAGAACGGGCCCAAGGTTCAGGAATCGAAGACCGAGGGCGAGAGCAGCATCGACGTCAACCAGAGGCAGTTGAGCGTAACGGTCCAAAGAACTCCCGTGACCCAGTTGATCGAGTTGATGTCGAATGCACTGCGGGCCCCGGTGATCGACAACACCGGCCTGAAGGGACGCTACGATCTCACCCTCAACGTGGCCAAATATGCCGCGGACCTGGCGGCGCAAGGGAAATCAATCGATTCGGCTCCGGTGGATCCGGCGGCACTGATCTCGATGATTTTGCAGGAAGAGCTGGGCTTGAAACTGGAGGCCAGGAAGATGCCGCTCGAGCTGGTCATCATCGATCACGCCGAAAAAGTCCCGGTCGAGAACTAACCGATACCGGGCAGTACTATTGTTGGGGCGGCATGTTGAGTCGATGCTCAACGTCCGTGAGGCGTGTTTCCAGCGTTGCGAGGCGACTGCGGAGCACCGCTTCATTTCCTTCGGTCTCCAGTACGCGCTTGTCGTTGCTTTTCGCGTACCCGTAGAACGCGTTCAGGAGCTTCGTTTCGATGTCCCGAAGCCGCTCCATCACACGGTCTTCAGAATCTGCGATGTCGCCCTTCGTGGCCGGTGCGTTGCGGTCGTCCATAGTCACCTCCAATAATACATCCACTTGCCTGGAAACGGCTTCGCGAGTCGTACTGGCGTTGCTGGCTTGTGCGGCGCGTCCAGTGGCGGATCTGCTTCCGCTGGGTTCAACCCGATGCCCTTGAAGTTGAGCTTGTGGACTATCATTGAGGGACGCGAATTATGGTCAAGAGAGCTAAGATCATGCCTCCGATCCATCCGGGTGAAACCTTACGGGAGGACTTTCTAAAACCGCTGGGCCTTTCAGCCAACCGACTCGCGATGGAGTTGCTCGTGCCGGTAACCCGCATCAATGACATCGTTCGCGGTAAGCGAGCCATCACAGCAGACACCGCACTCCGCTTAGCTCGTTACTTCGGAACCACTCCCCAATTCTGGATGAATCTTCAGGCGAATTACGATCTCGAAATGGCTCAGGACGTGCGCGGGTTCGAGATCGCCGACCGCATCAGGCCGCACCAGGCAGCGTGACAGGGAGTGGGGGCCGGAGCTTGCGCTCCGGCCCGGGGACTGCAGGATTAACTAACTACGCCGTCCGCGATTCGACCTTCTCGCCGCTGATCGCAGCTTGCGCTGCCGCCAGGCGGGCGATGGGGACGCGGAACGGAGAGCAGGACACGTAGTCCATGCCCACGCGGTAGCAGAACTGCACCGAACTCGGCTCGCCGCCGTGCTCGCCGCAGATGCCGACTTCCAGTTTCGGGTTGGTCTTGCGGCCGCGCTCCACCGCGATCTTCACCAACTGGCCGACGCCTTCCTGATCGAGGACGGCGAACGGATCGTTGGCGAAGATCTTGCGATCCTGGTAGTCCTGCTGGAACTTCGTATAGTCGTCGCGCGAGAGGCCCATACAAGTCTGGGTCAAATCGTTGGTGCCGAAGCTGAAGAACTCGGCTTCCTTGGCGACGTCGCCCGCCGTCAGCGCGGCGCGCGGAATCTCGATCATGGTGCCGACCATGTACTTCAGGTCTTTCATGCCGGCCTTGCCGAGAACTTCCTCGGCCACTTCCACCACGATCTTCTTCTGGTTCTCGAATTCCTTGACGCCGCCGATCAGCGGGATCATGACTTCGGGAATCACCTTCACGCCCTTCTTGGCCACCTGCACGGCAGCTTCGAAGATGGCGCGCGCCTGCATTTCCGTAATCTCGGGATAGGTGATGCCGAGACGGCAGCCGCGGTGGCCCAGCATGGGGTTGAACTCGTGCAGTTCTTCCACGCGCTTGAGCAAATCGGGGATGACGGTCTTGAGATTCTTGACCTCGGCGCCGAACTTCTGGTACTTGGCCACCAGCTCGCGCTTCTTCTTGATATCGGCGTAGGGCAGGATGGCGACGTCCACCATGAGGTCTTCGCGCTTGGGCAGGAACTCGTGGAGCGGCGGATCGAGCGTGCGGATCACCACCGGGAACCCGTTCATGGCGGTGAAGAGGCCGGCGAAATCCTTGCGCTGCATGGGGAGGAGCTTCAACAGGGCCTTGCGGCGGCTCTTTTCGTCGCGCGCCAGAATCATGGCCTGCATGTGCTCGATGCGGTCCTCGGCGAAGAACATGTGCTCGGTGCGGCACAGTCCGATGCCTTCGGCGCCGAACTTGCGCGCCGCTTTGGCGTCGCGCGGGATATCGGCATTGGCGCGCACGCCGAACTTGCCGCGGAACTCGTCGGCCCACTCCATGAAGGTCTTGAGGATGCCCGAGGAGGGGTCCGCGTCAATGGTGTTGGCCTTGCCGGCGAAGACTTCACCGGTGGAACCATCGAGCGAAATCCAGTCGCCTTCCGTCAGGGTGACGACCTTGCCGCCGACGGTGACGGAGACTTCCTTCTTATGCTCGTTGACGGTGAAGGCTTCGGCGCCGGCGACGCAGGGGGTTCCCATGCCGCGGCAGACTACGGCCGCGTGGCTGGTCATGCCGCCGCGCGCGGTGAGGATGCCCTTGGCGACTTCCATGCCGTGGATGTCGTCCGGCACGGTTTCCTTGCGGACCAGGACGACGGGGGCCGTCTTGGAGGCTATGACGGCGTCATCGGCCGAGAATACAACCGTGCCGACCGAAGCGCCGGGCGAGGCGGGCAGGCCCTTCGCCAGGAGGGTGAGTTCCTTCTTGCTCTTAGGGTCGAGCACCGGGTGGAGGAGCTGATCGAGCTGCTGGGGATCGACGCGCAGCACAGCTTCCTTCTTGCTGAGGAGGCCTTCGTTGACCATCTCGACGGCGATGCGAACCGCCGCGGGACCGGTGCGCTTGCCGTTGCGCGTCTGCAACATGTAGAGCGTGCCGTCCTGGATGGTGAACTCGAAGTCCTGAATGTCGTGGTAGTGATTTTCCAGCGAGGTGGTGATGTCCTTGAGCTGGTTGTAGACGGCGGCGTTCCACGCTTCGAGTTGGGAGATGGGGTGCGGCGTGCGGATGCCGGCCACCACGTCTTCGCCCTGCGCGTTCTCCAGGAACTCGCCGTAGAAGGCCTTTTCGCCGGTGGCGGGATTGCGCGTGAACCCGACGCCGGTGGCGGAGGTTTCGCCGAGGTTGCCGAACACCATGGCCTGCACGTTGACGGCGGTGCCCAGATCGTCGGGGATCTGGTTCATCTTGCGGTAGTGCTTGGCGCGGTCGTTAAACCAGGAGCCGAACACGGCATCGCGGGCGCCGGTGAGCTGCACCAGGGCGTCCTGCGGAAACGGTTTGCCGGTCTTCTTCTGCACCAGCGCCTTGTAGCCGACGATGACTTCCTGCAAATCCTCCGCGGTGAGGTCGGTATCCAGCTTGGCCTTGGCCTTCTTTTTCTGGCCGTCGAACACCTGGTCGAAATCGTGCTTGGCCACTTCCAGAACCACGTTGCCATACATCTGGATGAAGCGGCGGTAGCAATCGTAGGCGAAGCGCGGGTTGTCGCTCTTGGCTACCACGGCTTTGACGGTCTCGTCATTCAGCCCGAGGTTCAGGATGGTGTCCATCATGCCGGGCATGGAGAACTTGGCGCCGCTGCGTACGCTGACCAGCAGCGGGTTTCCGGTGTCGCCGAGCTTCTGGCCCATGCGGCCTTCCAGCTTCTTGAGGGCGTCGAGCATCTGCTCGTCGATTTCGGCCGGGACGGTGAACTTGTTGTCAAAGTAGATGTTGCACACCTGGGTCGAAATGGTAAAGCCGGGGGGCACCGGCAGCTTGGCCCGGCACATCTCGGCCAGCCCGGCGCCTTTGCCACCGAGCGTATCTTTCATCTTTCCATCGCCGTCGGCGGTTCCGTTGCCGAACGAGTAGACGTACTTCGTCATGCTAGTTTGCTCCTATGAATTAGTTACGATTTCCGAAAAGTCCGCTATGGTGGAAAACTCCGCCAAGAGCGTTTGCAGCAGGGTTAACCGATTCTGCCGGACAGCCGGGTCCGGCGCATTCACCAACACTTTGTCAAAAAAGAGGTCGATCTTGGGCCGCAGGCGCGCGATTGCATTTTCGATGGGCTGGCCGGCGATGCGGCCGAACTCCTGATAGAGTTCGTGTTCGGGACCGGCTTCGAGCAGCGCCTCGTCGACGCCGGAAGGCAGGGCCGTGAAGCCTGTACCCCGGGACTGCTCCAGAATGTTCGCGATGCGTTTGAAGGCGGCCGCCAGAGGTTCGAAATCGGGGCTGGCGCGCAGGCCGCGCACCCGTTCCAGGCGCGTTCCCAGGTCGACCAGGTTCCCCCAGCCAACGCTCGCCGCCATGCAGGCGTTGATTTCGTCGTAGGCGAAGCCGCGGATGTCCTTGAAGTAGTAGCGCACGCGCTCGGCGAAGAACGCCTTGAGGGCTTCGTCGCCGCCGAGAAAAGCGAGCAGCGAAAGGTCGAAGCGGCCTTCGATCAGGATGCGCACCACACCCTGGGCGGCGCGCCGCAGCGCGAAGGGGTCGCGCGATCCGGTGGGGATGAGTCCCACGCCGAAGCAGCCGCGGAGGGTGTCCAGCTTATCGGCCAGCGCCACAATCTGCGCCGTGCGATTCCGCGGGATGGCGTCCTCCATGCTCTCCGGCTTGTACTGATCGTAGATCGCCTGCCAGACGGGTTCACTCTCGCCTTGCACGCGCGCGTACAATCCGCCGACCACGCCCTGGAGTTCGGTGAATTCCTTGACCAGTTCGGTGGTGAGATCGATCTTCGAGAGTTCGGCGGCGCGCACGGCGTGGGCATCGCCGCCCAGTTCACCGGCGAGTTGCATCATGCGTTCCGTCTTGGCCAGGTAGCTGCCGAGCTTGGCCTGGAAGGTGACGTTGGCCAGGTCCAGCTTGCGGCCGGCGAACGCCTTCTTCTGGTCGGTCTCCCAGAAAAAGCGCGCGTCGTTGAAGCGGGCCCGCAGCACGCGCTCGTTGCCGCGGCGCACGAAGCCCTCGGGGTCGCTCGCGATGTTCATCACGGCGACGAACGCGGGCGCCAGCTTGCCCTCGGAATCCTCCACCGAGAAGTATTTCTGGTGGTGCCGCATGACGGTGATCAGCACTTCTTCGGGCAGTTCCAGGAATTGCGCATCGAAGCCGCCCTGAATGGGCATGGGGCACTCGGTGAGATAGACCAGGGTCTCCAGCAGCTTGTCATCGGGCTTGATGCGAATGCCTTTCATGCCGATGCGAATGCGGTTGCGGCGCTCCTCGGCGGAGAGGACGACACCGTGATCGCCGAGGCGCCGTTCATAGTCCATGGTGGTGACCGCGATCTCGCGCGCGCCCAGCCGGCGATGGCCGCTGGACAGTCTGCCGGAGCGCACACCGGCCAACTCGAAGGGGACGATCTCTTCGCCGAGGAGGGCCACAATCCAGCGGATGGGACGAATGAACCGCGGACCGCCCTTGCCGGTCCAGTACATGGTCTTGGGGAAGTACAGGCCCAGGATCACGCCGGGAAGGGCCTCGGCCAGAATGTCTTTGATGTTGCGGCCCGCCACCTTTTTCAGGTAGGTGTAGTACTCACCCTTGGGGGTGGACTCCACCTTCATCTCGCTGGGCTGTATGCCCTGCTTCCGGGCGAATCCGGCGACCGCCTGCGGGGGCGCCGATTTGGGCGGACCCAGGACGCGTTCCACGGAATCCGGCTGCCGGCCCGGCAAGCCCTCGGCCCGCAGCACCAGGCGTCGCGGGGTGGCATCGAGCCGCACCGATTCGTGCGGGATTTCCAACTTCTCAAAGGAGAGGCGCAGGTTCTCCAGCGCCGTCGGAATCATCCAATCGGGGATTTCCTCGGTGCCGATCTCCAGCAGAAAGGGAAAGCTCGACTTGCCGTCTACTTTCTTGAGCTCCCGCGCCACCTGCTCGTGCAGCGTCTCGGTTAAGGTCTCCGGTGTCGAGTCTGGGACCTCTACCTCGGGGATGCTCGCGGTGGCGGTGAGATCTACCACTGGAACGATCGCCGCATCGGGAGTTTTCACTGTGCCACCTCGGCGACCGCCAGTTGCTGGTCACTCCACGCGGCGGCCACTGCGACGGCCATCTTGCGCACCCGCTGGATCACGCCCACGCGCTCGGTGACGCTGATGGCGCCGCGGGCGTCCAGCGTATTAAACAGGTTCGAGCACTTCAGCACCTGGTCGTAGGCGGGCAGCAGGGGGAAGCGTTTCTTATCGCCCGACTTCGGGTCGTAGAGCTGGAGGAGGCGGGTGGCCTCGCCCTCGTGTAGGTCGAAGAGCTTCCAGAGGGTCGCGATATCGGCCATCTCGAAGTTGTAGACCGAGTACTGCAACTCGTCCTTATATCGCACGTCGCCGTAGGTGAAGCCGGGCGCCCACTCGATATCGTAGACGCTGTCCTTCGCCTGGAGGAAGGCGGTAAGGCGTTCCAGCCCGTAGGTCAGCTCGGCCGGGACCAGGTCCAGGTCGATGCCGCCACATTGTTGAAAATAAGTGAATTGCGAGATCTCCAGGCCGTCGAGCATGACCTGCCAGCCGATGCCCCAGGCGCCCAGGGTGGGAGCCTCCCAGTTATCCTCTTCGAGTTTGAGATCGTGTTGTTTGAGGTCGATGCCGATGGCTTCCAGGCTGCCCAGATACTGTTCGATCACGTCCGAAGGGGCGGGTTTAAGGATCACCTGGAGTTGGGAATGCTTGTAGAGCCGGTTGGGGTTATCCCCGTAGCGCCCATCGGCCGGGCGCCGGCTGGGCTGCACGTAGGCCACGCGGTAGGGGTCGGGACCAAGGACGCGGAGGAAAGTCTCGGGGCACATGGTGCCGGCGCCGACCTCGGTATCGTAGGGCTCTTGAATGACGCAGCCACGGTCTGCCCAGTACTGCTTCAACGTGAGAATGATCTGTTGAAACGATTGCATTTATCCCGTTAAACCTTCCAACATCGGCACCGTAACCAACCGCCGTTCCGCGTGTGACTCCATCTGTTGCACCAGGAAGCGGCGTAAATCCGCCGCCGTGGATTGCGTCCAGTTGGTCTCGCCGAGCTGCGCCACCGGTTGGCGCAGAATCTGCCCGGCGATTTTCCTGGATTCCCGGCTCAACTCCCAGCTATTGCCCGCGCCCAATGTGCGCCGGCAATGGCCGCAAATCAGACCGGGCCGGTCCCGGCTGAAGAACGCCCGCTCGGGTGCTTCGGGGTCGTCCAGCAGGCTGCCGCAACTGAGGCACACATGCAATTCCGGCAACCACCCCGAAAGCCGCACCGCCCAAAACGAAAAATACGTGACGGCGCGCCACACTCTACCCGCTTGCCCACTGCCCTCCCCGCCCGCCGGCCGAAGCGATTCCAACACGGCGACGAGGAGGCGAAAAAACTTCTCGCCCGGCTCCGCGGAGGGCAACAACAGGTCGCTCGCTTCCGCGAAAAAATCCAGCGCGATGCTCATCTGATAATCGGTCACCAGATCGAACTGCGAGCGGATCAGCTCGCAGGAATCCAGGTTTACCAATTCATGGCTTTCCCGCTGGAAGTAAGCCATCCGCACGTGCGATAACCGCTCCAGGCCGCTTCCGAAGCTACTCTTCGGACGCCGCGCCCGCTTGGCCACACCACGCAACTTTCCCTGATCCCTGGTAAGAAAGCTGACGACGAGGTCCGCTTCTTTCAACGGGTAAGTACGCAGAACGAGAGCTTCGCTGACGCGTGCCGGCACACGTGGAAGTTTCAGAGTATCACAGTTGAAAAGGCAGAGTCCCGCG
>JADGNS010000160.1 GCA_017883355.1 Candidatus Solibacter sp. | reverse complement strand
ATTCCACCCGATTCCTCGCCGGGAGCGTTTCTCTTCCGCGTGCGCACCGCCACCGGAAAACAGATCTGCTCGCTGCCCTTCACCTTGGCCGAAATCCCCTCGGTAGCCCCCGTCCCGCCGGTGCCGCAAGCCCCCTGTCCGACCGGCGTGGAGTCTCCATGACTCTGTGGGGCAGCCAATCCTGGCTGCCGCCGGCTTTCCAGCCGGCGCCTGGACGCGTTGAAAACGCGTCCGCAGGCAAGATTGCCTGCCCCACACTATCCCAGCGGCGCCAACTGATAGATCCGCGCCTCATTCGCGCCCAACGCCGCGATCTGCGCATTCGGCAGCGGCGTGGGGTCGTCCGCCGTGCAGCAATTCTCGATCCACGCGCCGCAATCCATCAGCGCGAAGAATTCGTCCCCGGAATCGTGCACCGCGATCCGCGCCTGGTGCGTGTGTCCGATCACCGCCATCCCTAGCCGGCTGCCAAACTGGCGATTGGCCTCGCCGCATTTCTGCCGCGCCGCATCCAGGTAGAGCAGCATCTCCGCGGGCGCTGTGCCGGCCACCTGCACGTTCCAATTCCCCCCGTCCTCGCCGGCTTCACGCCAGTGCCCGGTGGGCGCCGCCACCTGGTTCTGAATGAAGTTGCGGAACTTTCTCCCCGCCCGCTGCTGGTTGTTCACTGGGCGCAGTTTCTCCAGGTCCGCCGTTCCCGCCGGGTGCGAGGCCGTGAACAGGTACAGCACCAGATTCTGCAACTCATCGGGTAGCTTTTCCACCCAGTCGAAAACGTCGCCGTGCAGCAGCATCACCGAAGGCGCCAGGATGAAGGACCGCTGCCACGCATCGAAATTGGGAAACCGGTAGAGATCGTAATCGTGATTGCCCAGCAGGAACTGCGCGTTGAGGTCCGGATCGCGTAGCGCCGCCACGAGGCTCGCCTGATCGTTCTGGATCGCCGATGCCGCGTTGGCGTTCGGGTCCAACCCGTCCACTTGCCGCCATAGATCGAACAGGTCGCCGATCTGATACACCACCACGTCGCCCGCCGGGGCGGCAGCCAGTTGCAACGCGCGCAGCGATTTCACCACCGCCAGCAGCAACGCTGGATGGTTCGTGCCGTACTGGTATCCACCTTCGACGCGGCGCGCGGCGGTGATCAGGTGGAGGTCCGGAATAAACACGTGCAGTTCATTGGACTGCGGGAAATTCAACCGGTCGTCCTGAAGACGCGCCACCAACTGCACGCGCGCGATGGCCTGCAGGCTCGCGAGCAGATCGGCATGCAGGCTCATGGCTGCACTCATGGCTGCAACCGCCGCACGCTGCGCACCACCACGAGGTGCGTCAGCAGGTTGTTCGACTGCCGGAAGATCCAGCAGTACGCGTCATCACACACCGCGATCGGGTCCGGCACGTCGGGCGCGCGGTTGCGCGCATCGATCACCTGGGTCACGGCAATCCGCTTGCGAAAGAGGGGCGCCGCCTGGCAAAGCGCCGCAGCGATGGCGCAAAAGTCCGAGGTTGCCAGATCCGCGCGGATCTGCAGATTGCCTGCGGCCGCCAGCGCGTCGAGGACTTGTTTGTGGCCGGCCGCCTGCGGGTCCGGCGCCGCGTTGCGGCCAAAGCGGTTGCCGCCATGCTCCAGAAAACTCGCCACCTGCTCCCGCCCCTCCGGATCCAAAGGCAGCCCCACCGCCTGATCGTGGCTGCGGAACTGCTGTTCCCGCATCGGGACCACCGCCGGATAACGGACAGCGCATCCGGTGGCGAACCCAAGCGCCAGCAAGAGCAACGGGCATCTCATCAAAGGGATTGTACGGGAAACTTCGCGCCGCGCCTAGAACAAAATTCTTGCCTCGTCGCGGATCCTCTGATAGGCTGAAGGGGACGTGGAATGATTTAGGGCATGTTGAGCCCTGCTAATTGCAACCACGAAAAAAAGTGCTAAAGGCGAGTCGGTCTGTTCAAAAACATTTCGACCCTGGCGCCTTTCGGCTCCAGGGTTTTTTGTTTGGCGTGCAGGCCCCCCGCCGGATGCTGGAGGATTTGATGAGCGTCTGGCCCAAAACACTGCCAGTGACTTCTTCGCTTTCGACCGCCGAAGGAGCCTTGGTGTCCGTCTCGATTCACGTGGAGCCGCCTTGCCTGGAATCGCTGCTCGAGGCACTGGCCCTGGTGAGTTTCCCGATTAACCCGCAGATCTATCACGACGCGGCCCTGGTTTACCGCTATGCCGATGGCCACAGCGAGACCGAGTCGATCACCCTGGTGGAATTCCCCGCCTACGAAGGCCGCCTCGATGAAGTGCGCCTCTCCGTCCAGGCCTACGGCTTCCAGCCGGACTGTATCCACGCCATCGGGATGCTCGATGAGATCCAGAGCGACCTGCAACCGGAACCCGCCCCCGATGGCGCGGCCTATGTCTCGCGCTATCGCGTGAAACACCGCCCGGCGATGGCGTAGCACGCTAACCGGCAAGGGCTTTCCAGCACCACTCCGTCGCGGTGCCACCGCCCGGCGGCATTTTGCCATCTCGGGTTGGGCCAAAGCAGACGATATTTACCTGGCAGTTATATTTTTTTTGAGTCGCCGATGTTTTGGATGTTACAGCCGCAATAATTTGCGGCATAATACGTAAACAGCAGGTTGCTGCACGGGATGGCGATGGTACCCTGGCGGATCTCTCGTAGCGAACGGGCGAGGAGAGTGGAATTCCTCGCGTTTGCGTGGATGGTGACAAGCACTTGTCTTTCCGCGCAGGTTCTCATGCCGGTCTCCGGACCCGGCGGCGCGGTGAGGCTGTTCACCTCCGACGCGGCGATCCTGGAAGCCAGGGAAATCCGCAAAGACGTCCCCTGCACCGTGACCCCCATCAAACCGGTACTCGGTTTCGACCTCAAGTTTCACGCCGGTTACGATGTCAGCATCCCTCTCAAGGACCTGGCCGGCAGCGATAATCTGCTCACCACGGTTTTCCGCGTGGCCCCCGATCAAAAGCCCGACGATGCGGTCTATTTCTCGCAGCGCTGGAGTGTGCCCATGATCGAGAGCGACGCCGGCGGCAATGCCGTACTTTCCGGTACCTTTGATGTCGGCGAAGGCAAATATCACATCGATTGGCTGATGCGCGACCGCGCCGAGCGCATCTGTTCCTTCAATTGGGACAGCGAAGCCTCGCTGCCCACCAAGGATAAGCTGATCGCGCTCGATATCCCGGCCAGCGCCGTGCAGGCGGTCGAGACCGAACCCTTCAAGGAGGAGCCCGCCATCGCGGCGCGCGAAGCGCAGGTGGACCCCCTGAACGTGAAAGTGATGGTCAACTTCGCGCCTCAGGACTCGCTCTCCGCCACGCTCCAGCCCGTCGATACGCGCGCGCTGATCTCCATCCTGCGCAACATGGCGCGGGAGCCGCGCATCACCAGGTTCTCCGTCGTCGCCTTCAACTTGCAGGAGCAGCGCGTGATCTACCGCCAGGAATCGGCCGCGCAGATCGACTTCCCCGCCCTTGGCGAGGCGCTGCATTCGCTTAACCTCGGCACGGTGGATCTCAAACGGCTCGCCCAGAAGCACGGCGACGCCGAATTCCTGACCAGTTTTATCACCCAGGAGATCAGGGACGGCAAGGAGCAGCCCGACGCCGTGATCATCGCCGGTCCGAAAGTCATCGTCGAAGGCGGTCTGCCGCAGGAATCCTTCAAGGAGGTCGGCGATTTGAAGTTCCCGGTCTTCTACATGAACTACAACCTGAACCCGCAGGTCAATCCGTGGCGGGACGCCATCGGAACGGCGGTGAAAACGCTCAAAGGCGCCGAGTTCACCATCACCCGGCCGCGAGACCTGTTTTTTGCCTGGACCGAGATTATCGGCCGTATCGTAAAATTAAAGTTCGGGAGGACCGCAACCGCAACCGCTGTTGCACCCGTCAGATAAGTATGCGGGTTTTGCTCACAGCGTTCGTGATCGCGTCGGCCGCGCTTCCCGCCACCGCGCAGAAATTCGGGGCGGCTGAGAATCTGGGGCCCGCCATCCCGACCCCGCAATACCTGGTGGACCGAATGCTGGAGGCCGGCCGTGTCAAACCCGGTGACATGGTTTACGACCTGGGAAGCGGCGATGGCCGGGTAGTCATCGCCGCGGCGCAGCATTTCGGCGCCCGCGCCGTGGGCGTGGAACTCATGCCCGACCTGGTGCTTAAAGCTCGTGCGCGCATCCTGAGCCTGGGACTGGCCGACCGCGTCAGCATCGTCGAAGGCAGCGCCTTACGCGTGGACTTGAGCCCGGCGGACGTGGTCACCATGTGGTTCCTCACCAACTCCAACGACCGCCTTCGACCCCATCTGGAAAAACATCTCAAGATCGGCGCCCGCGTGGTTTCCAATGAATTCCCCATCCGCGGCTGGAAGGCCACGGAGATGATTCAGGTCAAGGTCGGCAAGGTGGAACACTCCATCTTTGTCTACGAAATCGGCCACACGAAGTAAAGGGTAGCCGGGAGCGTCTACTTCCCCTTGCCGGCGTTTTCCAGCACGCTCCGCGCCAGGTAATTCTCGATCTTGGCGCCGTTGCGCGCGGTTTCGTAGTAGGCGGCGCGCAGGAGCTGGTCTTTGCTGTTGAGCAGCATGTCGCGGATATTCTGCTGCACGCGCGGGTCGTTCAATTCGCGCTGGCCGGCCGGTTCGCGGGTGATCACCTTGAGGATGCGGAAGCCTTCCGGAGTGGGGATGACCGGCGAGACGCCGCCTTGCGGCAGGGAAACTACCATCTTGCGCAGCTCCGGGTTGGCGCGGTCGAGATCGCTCTCGCGCACAAACCCCATATCGCCGCCATTGGGCGCCGAATTGGCATCTTCCGAGTAGTTCTGGGCCAGCAAGCCAAAATCCACGCCCTGCCGTAATTGGGCGGCCAGTCCTTCGATCTTGGCGCGCGCCTCCTTCTCGTTCTGCGCCTTGCTGTTCTTCAGATTGCGCACATTCGGGTCGGGGAACGGCGTCACCAGAATCTGCGCCATGTGAATGGTCGGTTCCGGCGGGTTAAAACTGGCTTTGTTGGCGTTGTAGAAATTCGTGATATCGGCGTCGGTGATGGTGATCTTGGAAGTGATTTCCTTGTTCACCAGCTTGTCCACCGTCGCCTTGCTGCGCACCTTGGCCTTCAGATCGTTGAGGGTCATGTGCTGCGCGGAGAGCTGTTTATCGAACTCTTCCTTGGTGTAGGGCGCGCGCATTTTGGTGATTTCGGCATCCACGTCGGCGTCCACCGCCGCCAGTCCCAGCTTCTCGGCGCGCTGCAGCATGATCTCCTGGGTAACCATGCTGGAGAGCAGATCGATCTTTTGCGCCATGATCTGGTCTTCGCTGGCGCCTTCGGCCTGCTGGGCGTTGGATTGATAGGTCTTATCCAGTTCGGCGAGGGTGATGGCGTGCCCGTTCACCTCAGCCGCGACATTGGCTGGCGGCGAGTGCTTGCAGGAAGCCAGAAGGAGGGCGGCGGCGCCCGCGGCAAGGACAACAAGAATGCGCTTCATTTTCGTGAACTCTTATTGTAGCCCCGTGGGGAGCCGCGTGGGCTCCGTCATTCCGCCTTGGAGTAGTAGTAGGTGTACTTGCTATAGAGTTCGGAAGCGCGGGCGCCGTTGGCGACGATGCCGAGCACGTTGTTCTCGCAGAGAGATTGCATGGCGCGCGTCACGTTGTCGAAGGTGGTGGAAGCGATCTTGACCACCAGGATGGTGCCATCGGCCATGGTGGAAAGCAGGTTGGCATCGGCCGAGAACAACAACGGCGGAGTATCGAAGACCGACCAGTTGAACGTGCGGGGGAGTTCCTCGAAGAGCAGCTTGGCCTGGCGCATGTTGAGCAGTTCGAGCGGGTTCTTGATCGGCGAACCGGCGGGCAGCAGGTAGAGATTCATGGCTTCCACCCGGCGCAGTGCCTGGGCGAAAGTGCATTGCCCGGTGAGGAAATCGCTGAGCCCCGGAGCGCGGTCGATCTGGAAAAGGTTGTGGATGATGGGGCGGCGCAAATCGAAATCGCCAAGCAGGACGGAACTCTCCGCCAGGTGGGATTGCGCCAGGGCCAGGTTCACGGCGGTAAACGTCTTGCCTTCGGCCGGCGAAGGACTGGTGACCACCACGGTGTGCAACGGTTGCAGCGATTGCAGGTGGTTGAGCCGGGTCCGCAGCGTGCGGAACTCCTCGGCCGGTGTCTCGTGGGAGTTGCTGAGATCGAGCAGGTGCGATTCCGGGGCGGGCGCGAACGGCACCACCCGGACCGCGGTGAGCATGCCGGGGTGGATGTTGAGGCGCAGCGGACCAGCCGGGGCGGCCGCCGGAGCGCCATTCACCGGTCCTTCGGGCGGACGGAGGTCCGGATTGACCTGGGCTACCTCCGCGGGTTCCGCGGACGGCTCTTCGGGAGGCATCATGCCCCCCATCTCCGCCCGCCTCAATGCATCGTGTACTCTACTCATGGATTCTCCCCTGGGCGGCGCGTTTGGCGATTCTGGTCATGTCTATATGTGGCTGCTGTTGAAGTAGTAGACCGCCGCGGCGCTCATCGCGACGGAACCGAGTATTAGCGCGCTGGACCAGGCCAGCCACAAAAGACGCCGTTTGCGGCGCACCAGCAGCGCGTTTTCCAGCAGCGGGATGCTGCTCAGCACGGGCAGATTGGTATAAGCGCGGACGTCCTTCAGATTCTTAAGCGAGGTATTCTTCATCTCCTTGGCGCCGGCCAACACGATACCCAGCATCAGGCCGAGTCCGGTCCCCATGGCCGCTATCTGCAGGCGGTTGGGTTCCGAGGGCGACTGCGGGTCGCTGGCGGGATCGAGCACTTCCAGGTTCTCACCAGCCTTGTGCTCCTCCAGATCATTGGCGGTATCGGAGACTTCCGTCTTGTGGCGGTAATCTTCGTAGGCCTGCTTGGCGAACGAGAGGTCCCGGGTCAGGGCGACGTACTGTCCTTCCAGTTGCGGGCTGCCTTCGACGCGCGCGTTGTATTTGGCGATCATCTGGCTCAGTTCCTGGATCTGTTTGACTTTTTCGTCCATTTGCAGATTCAGGTTCTGCATGTCGGCCTTGAGCACGTTGTTGGAGGCGGTGAGGTCCTGGATCGCCCGGAACGCCTGCTGATTTACCGAACGTTTGACGGTCGGACCAGCCGCCGGAGCGGCGCCCTGTCTTTCCAGGTCTTCCTTCTCGGCGTCCTGCCGTCTTTTCTCGAGCATCGCGAGACTCGCCTGGGCTCGTTTGATGGTGGGATGGTTGGGGGTCAACTGCTCCTGCAAGGCGGCGATCTCCGATTGGAGATTCATGATTCGCTGATTGAGCTGGTTGAGCATCTCGTTGCGCACCTGCGCCGGGCCGCCCACAGTCACCTGATCCTCAAGAATGGAATTGTAGTAGTTGAGATTGGTGTTGTTGTTCTGGAGCTGGGTTTCGATCTGCAGTTTCTGTTGCTGAAGGCGGCTGAGACTTTCATTGGCCTGGGTCACCATCATCTGATAGGTGTTCACCTGTGCCACGTTGGCCTGAAACTGTTCCGGCAGCTTGCCCATATTGTCCGCCTTGAACCTGGAGAGGGCCTGTTCCGCGGCATCCATCCTCTCCTTGGCCTGCTTCAATTCGTCGCTCAGGAACGTGGAAGTGAGGTTCGATTGTTTGCGCTGCACGGTGGCGTTGGCCTCCATAAACTTGGAGACCAGTTGTTCCACCACCTGCTTGGCCAGGAACCGGTCGGGGTAGGTGAAGGAGATGGTGAACGCCGATGCCACACGGCCGCCGCCGCCGGCGACTTCGACGCTTTGAATCCGGATATACTTATTGCGCATATCCGTGATGATGTCTTCCATGGGATACCGGGCGCGCTCCTTGGGGTAGAGATTGAGCGCGGGATTCGTGACCAACGCGGTCAGAGTGCCGCGGCTGAGGATTTCCTGCTGCATGCCCGCCAGGCGCTGCTGCATCTGCATGGTGGCGATGGTCGGCACGAGCCGGTCGGAAATCGCTTGCGGGGTAATGCGCATGACCGCCGTCGACACGTACGTGTCGGGCCACAGAAACGCGATCACCACCGCGACCACCAGGCCGCCAAACATCGGCCCGATCAGCCACGAACGGTAGCGGCGAAGCATGTCGATGTAGTCTTCGATATCGGGAGGACGGCGCGTAACGCTGATGAAATTCTGTGCTGCTGCCATAACGTTGATCTCTATCGCT
>JADGNS010000159.1 GCA_017883355.1 Candidatus Solibacter sp. | reverse complement strand
TATATCCGGGGAGCATCATGCCGGCGTACGATCTGGAGACCAACGCCAGAAAGGCAATTATCGCTTTCATGGCCTCGGCGGGCGCCGAAGATGCGCAAGTGATCCTGGCGCGGCGAGCCAGGCCGCTGACCGCTCAGGATGCGGCCATCGAGGCGGGCAAGCAGAGTTTCGCCCGGTTCGGATGCGTGGGCTGTCACGGCCTGCAACTTCAGGGCGGCGTGCCCAACCCCAATAGTCAGGGCGGCGAGGTCCCCTCGCTGCTACACGCCTCGGATGACTACACCAAAGAGGAAGTGGTCAAGATTATCCGCAACGGCAAAGTGCCGCCCGTCGATAATTCGGCCAAGCCGGCCCCGCCGTTGTACATGCCTTCCTGGAAAGGCGTCCTGGCGGAGGAAGACATCAATCGCATCGCCGACTATCTCTGGTCGCTGCAGAAGAAGAAAGAGGGCTGGTAGGGAGTGGGATAAGCCTCTGGCTTGTCCATCCGAGCGAAGCTCGGACTCCGTCCGCGCGTCAAGCCGCGGCAACCAGGTAGGTTCCGGCTTCACCGGCTCAGAAATAGATCCGCCGCCTGAAGCGCCAGTGCGGCGGCGTCCAGGTCGGTGCGGTTGCAGAGAATAATGACGGTCAGCTTTTCGGACGGGAAGCGCTGGATGACCGTCCGGAAGCCCTGGGTGCTGCCGGAGTGCCACATGCGCGGGCGGCCGCGGTAGGCATCGAGAAACCAGCCGAATCCATACGCCACGGGCTTGCCGGGATTCAGGTTGTCGTCGCCGGGAGTCGAGGGCCAACTGGGCTGCCCCCCGTTGGCGAGTTTGACGGGCGTGAGAGCGGCGCTCATTTCCGTTTCGCCGAGCAGCGTGCGATCTTGCAGGGCGGCGTCCCATTTAGCGAGGTCCGCGAGGTTGGAATACACGCCGCCATCGCCCAGCGTGGCGGAGGTGGAACTCTGGTCGGTCTCTACGAATTCGCCGGCCCGTTTGGAATGCCCGAAGGCTCGATGAGGCACGGTGTTCCTGCCCTTGCGGTACGCCAGCGTGTTCGTCATGTGCAGCGGTTGGAAGATGCGCTCTTGGAGAAACTGTTCGAAGGGCTCGCCGGAGATCTTGGCAACCATCAGGCCGAGCAGCACGTAGGCGGAATTGCTGTAGGCCCAACTCGTCCCCGCGGCGAACTTAGGGGCGGTTTGCCGCTGCAGCAAGGCGAGAGTGTCTTCATCCTGAATCTGATGTTCGGGCGTCCACTGCCGCGCGTCCATCGCATCTTCGTAATCGGGCAGACCTCCCGTGTGGGTCAACAGGTGGCGCAGCGTGATGGCGCGCGCGTATGGCGGGAAGCCGGGGAAGATTTCCGTGAGCGGCTGGTCGTAGCGGAGCTTGCCATCGTGCACCAGTAGCATGACGGCCATGGCGGTGAACTGCTTGGTGAACGACGCGAGGCGGAAATCCGTGACGGCATCGATCCGCTGCAAGGTTCGCAGATCCCCAACGCCGTAGCCGCGCTGAAAGACGGTATGCCCGTCCTTGCGGACGAGGACGGCCAGCCCCGGTGACTTGCCGGTGACGTGCGGCGCAAAGACCGAGTCGAGTTGGGCGGAAGCGGGAGATTGGGCGAAGGCCGCGCCTGCCAGCAGCCACACCAGTAGGATTGCGCGTTGCATATCTCGCACCAAAGGTCAGTCTAGCGTGATTGCTCGGGGCGGCATGCGTTATGCGCGCGGCGCCATCGCCAGACTCGCGGCGCCGATGATTCCGCTCCTGTCGGCCACCTGCTGCTCCACGATGGGTACGTCGCGGCCCAGCAGACCGCGCGAGCGGCTCCACACTTCTTCCTGCAGCGGGATCAGCAGATCCGCGCCGGCGTCGGCCACGTTGCCCCCCAGAATCACGATCTCCGGGTCGAAGATGTGCAGCAACCCGGCCAGCGCCGCGCCGAGTTTGTAGATGGCGAGCGAGACAATCGCCATTGCCACCGCGTCGCCTTCGCGCGCCGCCTGGAAGATGGTGCGGCAAGAGGCCAGTTGGGGCTGCTCGCGGAAGAGTTGCGTCAGCACCGAATCGCAGCCGCGATGCACCGCCGCCCAGGCGTCCGACTCAATGGCGCGGGCGGAAAACACGGTCTCCAGGCAGCCGCGATTGCCGCAGGAACAGACAGCGCCCTGCGGGTCCACCGTGAGGTGGCCGATGTGGCCGGCCAGGCCCGCGTGCCCGCGCAACAGGCGCCCGTTGACCAGGGCGGCGCCGCCCACACCGTTGCCCAGCGTCAGCATCAGGACGTTCTCCAGCCCGCGCGCCGCGCCCCACACCACCTCGCCGGCCAACGCCACGCGCGCGTCGTTATCGGCGAACACCGGCACCTCCAGCGGCAGGCCCACAATATCCACCAGGCGTAATCCCTCCAGGAAGTGCAGCGGGCCGCGCAGGCTTTCGATGCAGGTCGTGTCGGGGTTGATGGTGCCTTTGCAGCCCACGCCCACGCCGGTTGGAAAGGCGGTGCCCTCCACCAGCCAGCCGATGGCGTCCTGCAACGAGGGCAGGAACGTGTCCAGATCCGCTGGAGTCTGGATGGTGCGCGATGCCAGAATCGCACCCTCTTCGTTTACCATTCCGGCGCGGATCTGATTCCCGCCGATATCAATGCCTAATACGACCACCCGGGGCCTCCTCTGTGCGTTACGCCACAATCGATCATCCCACTGTTGAGGGGCGGGCTTGCTCGGTGGCGGGTACTCCCTAATTTAGCGCGTGGATTGCGCCGCTGGCGCTGCAAATGCGAAACTGGCCTTTCATGGTCTTGAAACTGCTGCTGCCGCCCCTCGTCTGTGCGACGCTCGCTTTTTCGCAGAGCAGCGGCTTGCCCGCCAAGGAAACCCTCTACTACAGCATCGATTGGCGCCTGTTCACGGCGGGCAAAGCGAAGGTGGAACTGACCACCACCGGGCAGCCGCGGCCCGGGTATCAGACCAATCTGCACCTCGAATCCACCGGCATCGTATCCAAACTATTCAAGGTGGAGGACGATTATTCCTCGAACATGACCTCCGCCTACTGCGCGCAGACCTTGCAGATGACCACCCATGAAGGCAACCGCCTGCGCGAGACCAAGATTACTTTCGACGCGGAAGCCAAGAAGGCCAGCTACCTGGAACGCGACCGCGCCAAAAACAACGCAATCGTGCTCGCTCAGGAGACCGATATTCCCTCCTGCGTCCACGACGTGATCGGCGGACTGTTCTTCATCCGCACGCTGAACCTCGAGCCGGGGCAAAGCACGCAGATCCCGGTGAGCGACGGCAAAAAGAGCGTGATGGTGAAGGTGGAAGCCCAGGCGCGCGAAGATGTGAAGACTCCCGCGGGCACGTTCAAGACCGTCCGCTACGAGGTCTACCTGTTCGACGGCGTGCTGTACAAGCGGTCGGCGCACGTCAACCTGTGGGTGAGCGACGACCGCCGCAAACTGCCGGTACAGATCCGCGTCCGGATGACCTTCACCATCGGCACAATTACTCTGCAACTGGAAAAGCACGAGTGATCCGTTCCGTACTATTGCTAATGGCGCTGTCCCGGTGCGCGGCAGCCGTGGAACTGCACATACAGTTCGGGGCACTGGAGCGCATGCTGGCCGAGCAGGTCTTCAGCCAGGAAGGCCGCCGCTACGTACACGGCAGCAAGACCAACAAGTGCAACTTCGCGTACCTGGAAAAGCCGCAGGTGCGTGGCGAGGGCGGCCGCCTGCGCATGAAGGCGCGCTTCACCGGCCGAACCGCGTGGAACGTGGTGGGCCAATGCGTGGGATTGGGAGACGCGTTCGACGTAGTGATTACCGCCCTGCCCGTCTACCAGAATGGCGCCATTAGTTTGCAGGCCGTGAAGGTGGCGAGCGATGGCAAGAGCGGGTACTACATCCGCAGGGTCTGCGAGGCCATGCAGGCCAGCCTGGCGAAAGAGTTCAAGTACCCGCTGGAAGCGGAGGCGCAGAAGCTGCTGGAAGCCGCGGGAGCGCAGCCCGGGTACAAACGCGACGTCCGCAAGTTCGCGGTGCCGGACATCCGCGTCACCAACGACGCGCTGGTCTTGCAGGTGGATTTCGAACTTACCGTGAAGTAGTAGGGCGGGCGCTTTCGCCTGCCAACGGATCTTTGTCACCTCATCGCGATCCACGATTCGTACGCATCCCGGATGCCCCCTGAATTCACATCGCCGGGGTGGATGATCACGCGGTAGCGGAAGCGCAGGGGCTGGCCGGGGCGGATCGTGAGGCTGGCATCCCGCGAGGGGTCGCGCTCGAAATCGTGCAGGCCGAAAATGTTGGTGGCAAGCAGCCCGTAGGCGCGCGCGTGCCAGTACGTGGGGTATCGCGGGTTCGACGGGTGATCGAAAACCGCAACGCCAACCGCGGCGCCGTCGATTTTCCCCGAGTAATCGACCCACTCGGAACGCTTGCCCCACACGTTCTTCTCGCTGGACTTGTTCTGCGCGTTGACCATCTTCCCGGTGCGCTTGGGCTCGGCGATATCCTTGGGCTGCTCCTCTTCGAGCGCGGCAGCCAGGCGCATGGCGAACATGCCCTCCTTGGTATCGCCGAACCTCACTTCCTGCTGCGGTGAAAGCGTGATATCGAAATCGATGGTGCGCAATTGCGGGTCCGAGTAGAACGTCATTTTGCGGCTCTCCAGGAGCAGCGTTTCTCCGCTCGGGATCTTCCAGGCGAAGCTGGCCGACACGGTACCGGATTTCTTGCCGGTAGCGAACTTGTCCACCCTTTCGACCACCACCCTGCCTTTACCCTTGCCGGTGCTCGTCTGCGACTCTTCGTTGGCCCAGAAATCGTAGCCGTTGACATCGCCGTGCGTGAACCACAGGCCGCGGTGGTGCGGATGATCGTGGGCTTCGCCGGGGATGTCGGTGACCATGGGAAAGCCGCGCGTCACGACCTTCCCATCCGCCGCGCGTAGCGGATGCAGATACGGCTTGGCGCTTTCGGCGCCGATATAGAAATCGGTGAAGGGCTTGCCATCGATCTCCACGGAAATCTTCTCTTTGCCTGGCTGCGAGATCTTGACCTGCGCGCACAAGGGCAGCGTCAAGGCGATGACCAGAAGAACCTTCGAATCCATGGTTAATATGGTAGCGTCATGTACCGTCCTCTCGCGCACTTGAATTTAGAGCCTGCCCGCTACACGTGTTACCGTGCCGCGGGCCCCATCACGGTGGATGGCAAGCTCGACGAAGCTTCCTGGCAACTCGCGCCGAAATCCAAGCCGTTCGTGGACATCGTGACCGGCGAACCCGCGTGGTTCGATACGCGTGTCGCTCTCCTATGGGACGACGACTATCTGTACTTCGGGTTTTGGGTGGAGGAGACCGATGTCTGGGGCACCATGACCCGGCGCGATTCGAAGATCTGGGAAGAGAACGATGTCGAGGTCTTTATTGGCGGCGGCAACGACACCTACTACGAATTCGAAGTCAACGCGCTGAATACGGTGTACGAGGTCTTCTGGATCTGGAAGGACATCCTCCGCCCGGGGTCGCCGTACTACGGCAGGCCGGAGTTCGATCCGGCCGCGCAGAGCACCATGGTGCTCGCGGGCGTAGGTGGGCACGTTCACCCGCGCGGCGAGCGCTGGGGATTCCTGGATTGGGATTTTCCGGGACTGCGCACCGCGGTCCATGTGGATGGCGTGGTCAATGGCCGCACGAATACCGATCGCGGATGGACAGTGGAACTGGCATTCCCGTGGCGCGGGATGGCCGATCTGGCGGATGGACGCGCGTTGCCGCCGCGCGACGGCGATGTGTGGCGCATCGATTGTTCGCGGTTCGAGAAACTGGGGCGCAATCGCGAAGTGCTCGACCCGTGCGTCGGCTGGACGTGGAATCGCCACGGGCACTACGATTCGCACATTCCCGAAGTGTTCCCCTACGTGACGTTCTCCACGAAAAAGGTGGGGCAGGCGCTTTCGCGTGCCAACTCTTGATTCGAGCCCGCCGTTGGCAGGCGGGGTACCCTCTGGGTCCGCCTGCCCCACGCCCGCTCGCCCGTGCCTATGAGGCATAACAGACGACCAACGGCGATCGGCCCCCACTTTCACCCCACGCGCAATCGGCCCACCAGGACGGGCGGGATTTCGGTGCAGCGCGACCAACTGAGGGGACCGTGGGCTGGGGTGCCAGGCTGGAACGCGGGTTCCTCCAGGCCGTCCAGCGCGAAACCGGCGGCGAAACACGTGGCGAGCAACTGGCTCAACGGGCGGTGGAAATAGTAGTACGGCGATGCCTGGCCCGCCACAACGACAGCTCTCGCCGGTGTCAGGCTGAGGTAGCGAGTCACGCGAACTCCGAAGGTTGTCTCGCCGTCCGCCACGTAGTCGTTGCGCTCGGCCATCAAAGTGGTGCCGTTAGTGTTGAAGCAGGGATGGGGAATGGAAAACACGAAGCGTCCACCCGGCTTCAAGCAGCGGGAGACCGCCCGCAACAGAGGAGTGATGGCCGCGATGTCCATCAGGGCCATATTGCAGACCGCGGCGTCGAACTCGTGGCTTCCGAGGCTTGCGAGTTGTGCCTCATCTGTCAGGTCCATGAGCCGGTAGTCGACTTCCGCATCTTGCGTGGCGCGCGCATGGGCGCATTCCAGGTGCGTCGGGCTGAAATCGCACGCCAGCACGTGTGCGCCCGCGCGGGCCAGGCGGCGGGCAAACCATCCGTTGCCGCAGCCGAGATCCACCAGGCGCTCACCGGCCTGCACGGCGAGCAGACGCTCGATCGCCGGCACAATCAGTTGCGTGTGCCAGCGGTCCCCTTCCGCCATGCGGGCGTCCCACCATCGGGCATTCTGTTCCCAGACCTGTTGGGATTCCCGCGCCAGTTCGGGGAAGTCCACCTTACTTCTTCACTTTCGGCGCGATGATCGCGGTCAATAGATCCGGCGTCGCGGCGTCGCGGGTGAGGTGCGGGTACTTCTCGCCGCCCCGGTAGTCGATGTGGAAGGTCTGGTAGAACTCCCCGTTCTTCACCAGCAGGTCGAGGGGTTTGGCACTGGCGATGGCTTCGCGCAGCGCGGTGGGCGTGTACTGCCGCGTATTCACGGCGATCAGTTTCACCGAAGGCGCGATGCCGGCCTTCTGCGCGGGGCCGCCGTACCGCACGTCGGTCACGATGGCGTCTTCATTATTGATCAGCATGCCGATGGAGTGGGTGAGATCGGTGATCTTGCGGGTCTCCTCGCGCGCCTTCCAGAAATCGCTGCGCACCCCGTCGTAGGTGAGCTTCCAGCCGGAGCGCTCGATGCCGCCCAGCGGCGCGCGGGCGTCGGTGGATCGCAACCGCTGGTTGAGGAAGCCGGCCCAATCGTTGGCTTGCACGGCGTTGAGCGCGGCCACGACATCGTCGAAGTTGTACGGCTTGAGCGCCGGCGGGCCGCTCGCTCCGCCGTGGAACAGCTTGCAGAAATCGTCGAGCGACTTGGCGCCCTTGCTCAACTGACGGATCGCGATATCGGCTTCCAGCCAGATCAGCGTGCCTTCCGCGTAATAATCCACGCTGCGGCGCAGGCTCTGGTAATCGTTGCCCGCTTCGTAGAGCACCTGCGCGGCAACTGCGGTGTCTTCGAGGGGGCGCCAGGTGCGTCCATACTTGTTATCCAGTTCGGCGGCGGTTTCGGCCAGCGATTCGCGATAGTCCTCCGGCGACCAGAGCCCGCTGCGCGGCGTCAGGATTTCGCCCAGGTAGTTGGTGAGCCCTTCGTAGACCCAGAGCAGGTCGCCCTGCATGGGCGTGTCGTAGCCGCCATCGCGCCCGCCGGAGATCAGCCCCGAGGGGCGGCGGTACTTGCCGTTCCAGGAGTGGACGAATTCGTGGGGCAGCAGGTAGCCGCTGGCGCGCAGGGAATCGGCGTCGATCAGCGTCCGCTCGCCGGTGCGGTCGTCGCTCGATTCGTGGTGCTCCAGTCCGAAGTGCGCCACGTGATCGCTCAGCGTGTAGAGGAAGTGATAGCTGCGATAGTGGTGCGCGCCGAACAGCGCGCCCGCCTCCTTGACGAGGGCCTTGAATTGATTGACCAGCTCGGGGCTCGCCTCCAGCGCGCGGTCGCTATCCGCCGCCACGTGGAGGTAGTGCGGAGCGCCTTGGTCGCCACCCAATTCGAAGGTGCGGTAGTGGGCGCCGGCGGAGACGGGGGAATCGACCATGGTGGTTAGCGAAGCGGGTTGGAACTCGATCTGGTTGCCGCTTTCGCGTAGGAT
>JADGNS010000158.1 GCA_017883355.1 Candidatus Solibacter sp. | reverse complement strand
GCGGGGACGGCGGTCCTGCCACCGCAGCTCCGCTGGACGTTCTGTTTGCGATCGCTGTGGACGCGAAAGGCAATCTGTTCGCCTCGACCGGCAACCGTATACGGGAACTGGTATCTCCCCAGTTGAGCCCTGGCTGTCAATTCGCCATCGATCCGGACCAACAGGCATTTCCCACCGCGGGCGGGAGCGCCGGCGTGACCATAGTGGCGAGCCCGCCTACTTGCCCCTGGCGTGCTGTGAGCATGGCGAATTGGGTGACGATTAGCGGCAGCGGGGCTGGCAGCGGAACGGGGCCGGTTGCGTACTCCGTGGCGCGCAACCCCAATCACGCCGATCGAACCGCAACCCTCTGGATCGCGGGCGAGTTTCTGACCGTGACCCAAGCGGGACTGACCTGTTCCCTCACCTTGCCGGCGAGGAATTTCCCGGTCTCGGCTTTTGGCTTTGCCGGCGCCACCATTCCACTGAGTTTCAACTCCCCCGACTGCCCATGGAGCGCCACCACAAATGCGAAGTGGATCCTGTTGGGTTCGCCGAGCAGCGGCACCGGAAACGGCGCTGTAGCCTACACGGTGGGCCTCAACACAGACCCGCTGCGTACGGGCGTCATCACGATTGCGGGCCATACGGTGTATATCAACCAGCCCGGTCAGGGGGCTTCCGTCGCCTCGCTGGCGGGTATCGCCGGCGGCGGAGTGGTGAATGCCGCGAGCAACGCTCCGCTGATCTCGCCCGGCAGTTTCGTGACGATTTACGGCCAGAACTTCGCCGATGCGGCGGCCTCGTGGGACAGCGCGATTACGGATGGAAAAACGCTGCCCACTTCGCTGGGCGGCGTGCAGGTGCAGATTCACGGAAAGAAAGCCTTCGTCGATTACGTGGCGCCGGGGCAGATCAATGTGCTCGCTCCACCAGATAATACGACGGGTCTGGTGGACATCGACGTGGCCACGATTCACGGGACCGCGACCGCGACGGTCAGTCTGGCCGCGGTGTTGCCAGCGTTCTTTGCGTACACCGTGCAAGGGAAGCTGCTCCCGGTGGCGTTCTTCGCCAATGAGAATGTGCAGGTTGCAGCAGCCGGCGCTCTGGCTGATGCGGTAAGCCGTCCGGCGACCGCCGGGGACTACCTGACGCTTTACGCGAACGGCCTCGGACAGACCTCGCCGGCCTACCCTGTCGGGCAGGTGATTTCCGGAGCGTACCCTATTGCGGATTTGTCGCAAGTCCAGATCCTGTTCGGCGGGCAGTCGGCGAAGGTGTTGTGGGCCGGGATGACGTTCGCCGGTGTCTTCCAGATCAATGTGCAGGTTCCGGATGGCATCGCCGCGGGGGAAGTCCCGGTCGTACTGAAGATCGGCGGCCAATCTTCGGCGCAGGCCACGGTTCTGCCGTTCCGGTAGTGAGCGGCGAGGCTTCGGGATCTATTGAGGCGGGCGGCCTTCGATCTTCTTCAGCCGGTCGTCCAGGGCTTCCATCTCGAGGTCGATCGCGCGGAGCGCCGCAGAGATGGTGCGGTTACGGGCTTCCGCCGGTGACGCCCACTTGTGGAACTCCGTCAGAAGATTGGTCTCCACTTTTTCGCAACGCTCGTCGACGTAGGTTTTCACTTCGCCGATCTCCCGAGTCATGGAATCGGATAGTTCGCCGATCTCCCGAGTCACGGATTCGGCTAGTTCGCCGATCTCCCGATGCACGGATTCAGCTAGGTTGCTCACAAGCGTCCTGACCAAATTCAGAGGCGTCTTGATCGAATCGAGATCCGATGCCAGCCGCCCCTCCATCTCGATCAGGTATTGCTTTAGTTCCGCGTCCACATCCTCAGTCTACTCCCATGACGAGCGCCAGGAGTTCACCGGTGCCCGGCACGCCCCCCGAATTTCCCTGAGAACCTCCCCCAGGCCATTCCACTACTAGCTCTAAGGTAATATGCGCGCCCTCCTCCTCTTCGCCGTCGCGGCGGTGCTGGCCTCCGGCCAGCCGCGCGATGCGGCCTTCCAAGCGTCGGATCGCGCTTACACGGCCCTGCGCGCGCGCGATTACGATGTCGCGGTGCCCGCCTTTCTCGCCGCCATCGAGGCCGCACCCGCCCGGGCCGATATCCGCAAGGACTTGGCCTACACCTACCTCAAGATCGGCGAACCCACCCTGGCGCGCGACCAGTTTCGCGAGGCGATGCGGCTGGACCCTGCCGACGCCACCGCCGCCCTGGAGTACGCGTTTCTCTGCTACGAAACCAAACAGCAGGCCGAGGCGCGGCGCGTCTTCGACCGGCTGCGGCGCACCGGGAACGCCACCGCCGAACAGGCCTTCCACAATATCGACGACCCGCTGGCGGCGGGGATCGCGCGATGGCAGAAGGCGATCCAGCTCGGCGCCGATAACTTCAGCGGGCACTTCGAGTTAGCCACCCTCGCCGAACAGCGCGACGAGCTCGCGCTGGCCGCCACGCATTTCGAACGCGCCTGGCGCATACTGCCCGACCGGCGCACCGTGCTGGTGGACCTGGGCCGCGTCTGGCAGGCCATGGGACGCTCTGGCGACGCTACTTCCGCCCTGTTGGCCGCCGCCCACGGAGGCGAGCCGCGCGCCGCCGAAATGGCCCGCGAACTCCTGCCGGCGCGCTACCCGTTCGTGAGCGAGTTCCGGCAGGCGCTCGGGTTCGACCCGGCCAATCACGATCTGCGCCGCGAACTGGGCTACCTGCTATTGCGCATGGACCGCGAAGGCGAGGCCGAGGCCGAATTTCGCATCCTGGCACAGAACGCGCCGGACGATCTGCTTTCCGCCACCCAGTTGGGCTTCCTGCTCTACGCGCGCGGCGAGAAGACGGCCGCCATGCCGCTGTTCGACCGCGTGCTCGCCGGTAAGGACGACGATCTGGCCAACCGCGTCCGCGCCGTCCTGCGAATACCGCAGGTGCTGCGCCCGCGCTCTGCCGGCGCACCGCAATCCATCGACGCCAAAATCATGGCCGAGCGCAGCATCAAGGCCGGATTCATGAAGGACGCGCTGAAGTATCTCGAAGCCGCCCACGAGAGCGACCCCGGCGATTTCGACATCATGCGGAAGCTGGCCTGGACCAACAACAACCTGCACCGCGATGCCGTGGCATTCCGCTGGTTTGACCTGGCGCGGCGCAGCCCCGACCCCACCATCGCCGCCGACGCGGCGCACGGGTTCCACAATCTTTATGAAGCGGCGCAGCGCTTCCGCACTACCGCCTGGCTGTTTCCCCTGTTTTCCTCGCGCTGGCACGATCTGTTCGCCTACGGCCAGGTCAAGACGGAGATCAACCTGGGCTTTCCCGTGCGGCCCTACGTCAGCATGCGGTTCGTAGGCGATACGCGGCAGACCGTGGGCGCCGGGAGCCCACAGTATCTTTCGGAAAGCTCGTTCATCCTGGCGATCGGGGCGGCGACCCAGACGTGGCACGGGGTCAGGGCCTGGGGCGAGGCCGGCACCGCCATCAGCTACCTGAAGGGCCACATGGTGCCGGATTACCGCGGCGGCGTATCGGTGACCCGCACGCTGCGCCGCGAGGACAGCGGTTGGCTGGCCGACGCCACGCTGGACGCGCTGTACGTGAGCCGTTTCGATCACGATTTTCTGGCGTACACGCAATCCCGCGCCGGCTACGATTTCGGCCCGGTGCAACTCCACTGGAACGGCAACATCACCATCGACGCCAAACGCCAGGATTGGGCGAATTTCGTGGAGACCGGCCCGGGGTTGCGGGTCCCCATCGCGCAATCCATGTACCTGACGTTCAATCTGCTGCGCGGCGCTTATCTGATCGACAACCCATCGCGCCGCGGCACCTTCAACGACGTTCGCGCCGGACTCTGGTATGCGTTTACGAGGTAGGATCTTTATTGGCCGCCGATTAACGCTGATGAACGCCGATAAGCTATGTCTTTTCATCGGCGTTTATCGGCGTTCATCGGCGGCCATTTGTTTTTTTCTCGCGAGCTTCCTTTTCTTCGCTTGCGTAGGCCGCGCCGCCGAGTTGCCCTACTTCAGCGTGCTCTCCGAAGACGCAGGCGCGTGGCCGGAGATCCTCGCGTCGATTGGTTTCCAGCGCCAGCCGGCCGGGGTGTCGCGGATTTTCGTGGCGCGCACCGGGGCTCTGGCGAGCGTCGAATGGCCGGCGCGCGTGGAGCGCGGGGCGATTCTCATCCTGGAAGGGGAGTCCTCGCTGGCCGACCTCTTCGGCTTCCGGCGTTCCCGTCAGGACCCCGTGCGAGTGCAGAGCCTCAGCGATGTGCACCGCCCGACGTTGCCCATCGTGTGGCAGCAGGGGCTGGAGTTGCCCGTGTTCGAGATTCCGCAGGGCGCGCAGGTGTTCGCCCGTGAACGCTGGAGCGGCGCCCCGATGACGGCCGGATTGAAGCGCGGCTCGGGCGCCATCCTTTGGGTGGCCGCTCCGCCCGGGGAGCGCGGATATGAGCGATTTCCTTATCTATTGAACGCGCTGGCCGATCTCGGTTTGGACCCTCCCTTCCGCAGCAACCGTCTTTGGGCCTTCTTCGATTCCGCCTATCGAACGCGGGTGGACGTGGACTATTTCGCGGCGCGCTGGCGCAAGGCGGGGATCGCCGCCCTGCACGTCGCCGCCTGGCACAATTTCGAGCCGGACCCGGAAGCCGACGCGTACCTGAAGAAGCTGATCGATGCCTGCCATCGCGAGGGGATCCTGGTGTATGCCTGGTTCGAACTGCCGCATGTCAGCGAGAAGTTCTGGGCCGATCATCCCGCGTGGCGCGAGCAGACCGCGGTGGGGCAGGACGCCCAACTGGACTGGCGCAAGCTCATGAATCTTACCAATCGGGACTGTTTCCGGGCGGTCAGCGGCGGGGTGCGCGCGCTGGTCGGCCGGTTCGATTGGGACGGCGTCAATCTGGCCGAACTCTACTTCGAATCGCTGGAGGGGGTCGCCAACCCGAGCCGCTTCACGCCGATGAACGCCGATGTGCGGGCGATGTTCCAGCAGGAGGCGGGCTTCGACCCGCTGGACCTTTTCGGCGCACGTAGCGACGAGGCGTCGCGCCGAACGTTCCTGGATTTCCGCGCCGGGCTGGTGCGCCGCATGCAGGAGGAGTGGATGGCCGAACTGGATCTCTCGCGGCGCGCCCGGCCCGATCTGGATCTGGTGCTGACCCACGTGGACGACCGTTTTGACACGGGAATGCGCGATTCCATTGGCGCCGATGCGGCGCGCGTGCTGCCGCTATTGGACACGCGCAGCTTCACGTTCCTGATCGAGGACCCGGCGACGGTGTGGCACCTCGGCCCGGAACGCTATCCGGCGATCGCCGAACGCTACCGGGCGCTGACGCCGCACAGCGAGAAGCTCGCGATCGACCTGAATATCGTGGACCGCTACCAGAACGTCTATCCGACCAAGCAGCAGACGGGCACCGAGCTTTTCCAGTTGGTACACCGCGCGGCCGGTAGTTTCGCGCGCGTGGCGCTGTATTTCGAGAATTCGCTGCTGCCGCCCGATCTCAAGCTGCTGCCCGCGGCCGCGGCGGCGGTGTCGCGCATCGAGCATATGGGGCCGAAGACGGTGATCGATTCCGCCGGCGGCGCCGGCATCCCCTGGAAGGGGGGCGCCAAGGTGGACGGGGAGATCTGGCCCGCGCAGGATGACGACACCCTCTGGCTGCCCGCCGGTCCGCACGCCGTCGAGCCGGCTGCGCGGGGCGCCGGGCCGCGGTTGCTGCACTTGAATGGCGAGTTGAAAGCCGCTCGGGCGGTGAACGCCAATACGCTGGAATTCACTTACCAATCGGCTTCGCGCGCCATCGCGATCTTCAGCCGGAAGCCCCTGAAACTCCAGATCGACGGGGTGGACGAAGCGCCCAAACTCGCCGGCGCAGCGACGCTCCTGCTACCCCGCGGCCAGCACGTCGTGACATTGACCACCGACTGAGTTAGGATTACGAATGACAAATGACGGATGTCGCGTTGCAGCCGACCCCGGAGATTCCGGATAAGCTGTACTTCAAAATCGGCGAAGTAAGCGAACTCCTCGGAGTGGAGGCTTACGTATTGCGGTACTGGGAAAGCGAGTTCCCCGTGCTCTCGCCGAAGAAGTCCGGCACCGGCCACCGCCTGTACCGCCGCAAGGACGTGGAACTGCTGCTGCGCATCAAGCACCTGCTTTACGACAAACGCTTCACCATCGAAGGTGCGCGCCAAAGCCTGCACAGCGAGGCCAAAGCGCCCAAAGCGTCGCGAGCGCCCAAGCGGGTGCAGGCGGAGCTCTTTGCGGTGGACCCGTTACCCGACATCCGCCGCGAGTTGCAGGAAATCCTACAACTACTTAAGTAGTAGTTAGGATTCCCCCATGATCGTATCGTAGATGCGGTCCAGGTCTTCGGCGGAGTAATATTCGATCTCGATCTTGCCGCGTCCCTTGGCGCCTTCCTTGACGTGGATACGTGTGCCCAGTTTGCGCTCCATTTCCTGGATGGCCGCTTTGACGTTGGGATCGATCTTGACCTCATCGACGTGCTTGGGCGTCTTGCCCGCCGTCATTTTAGCGCAGGTCTGTTCGACCTGGCGGACCGACCAACTGTTGTGGATGGCGCGTTCGGAGACCTCGCGCTGCAAGTCGGCGTTGGGCAGGCTGAGCAGGCAGCGTCCGTGACCGGCGGTGAGTTTGCCGTCGGAGATGAGTTGCTGGATGTCCTGCGGGAGTTGGAGCAAGCGCATCAGGTTGATGACCGTGGTGCGGTCTTTGCCGGTGCGCAGTCCGATGGCTTCGGCGTTGAGATTGAGTTCGGCCGACATGCGGGCGAAGGCGCCGGCCGTTTCCATGGGGTTGAGGTCCTCGCGCTGGATGTTTTCGATGAGGGTGATTTCCAGGAGGCGGTTGTCGGGGATTTCGCGGACGACCACCGGCACCGTGGGAACTTCGGCGAGTTTGGCGGCGCGCCACCTGCGTTCGCCGGCCACCAATTGGTAGTGGCCGTCTACGTAGCGGACCACCAGGGGTTGGATAATGCCGTTGGCGCGGATGGATTGCGCCAGTTCCTCCAACCGGTCGTTCTGGAAGACGCGGCGGGGCTGAAGGGGATTGGGCCGGATCTCGTCAATCGGGATGGTGAGCGAAGTCTCATGAGGCTCGGCCTGCGTGGAGGGTAGTACCTGCGCGGGCGGCGGGGTGTGGGTACGGGTGGGCAAGAGCGCCCCCATTCCCTTACCGAGGGCTCGGCGCGGCTGTTCGGGTTTGTGCATGGTCGAGGATCTCTTTGGCGAGCTTGATGTAGCTTTCCGCCCCCTTGGATCGGGGGTCATAAGTAATGATGGGCTTGCCAAAACTTGGGGCTTCGGCTAACCGGACGCTGCGGGGGATCACGGTGCGGAAGACCTCATCCTGGAAGAACTCCCGGAGGTCGGCGGCCACCTGGCGGGTGAGGTTGGTGCGGTCGTCGTACATGGTGAGCAGGATGCCTTCGATGGCCAGGGGGTGTTGGAAGCCGTCGCGAATCCGGTCGATGGTGTCCATGAGTTCGGAGACGCCTTCGAGGGCGAAGAATTCGCACTGGATCGGTACGAGTACGGAATCGGCAGCGATCAGGGCGTTGAGGGTGAGGAGGTCGAGGGCTGGGGGACAATCGATGAGAATGAACTGGTAGTCATCGCGGATTTCGGCCAGGCGGTCGCGGAGGCGGTACTCGCGGCGGGGGAGATCGACGAGTTCCAGGTTCGCTCCGACCAGATTTTTGTCGGCGGTGATGATATCGAGGCCTTCGAAGCCGGTAGGTCGGATGGCGTCCTTGGGATGGGTGTCCCCGAGGAGGACGTGATAGAGGCTGGGTTTGTCGGGGTCTTTGGAGACACCGAGGCCGCTGGTGGCATTGCCTTGCGGGTCGGAATCGACCACGAGGACGCGGATGTCGTTGGCGGCAAGGGAAGCGGCGAGATTGATGGCGGTCGTGGTTTTCCCCACGCCGCCCTTTTGATTGGCTATTGCGAAGACTCTGCTCAAGCGTTCAGACTAGCATGCTGTTTCACGTGAAACAAAATCGGTGTTTCGCGTGAAATAGCAGGCCGCTTGTTTCACGTGAAACAAAGCAGGCCGATTGCCAATCGGCCGCAGGTTACCAACCTGCCCCACACCTAACCTACTGCCGCGTCACCGCCGACCTGAGACTCAAATAACAATCCAGAACCGCGACCGCGGCCGGCGTCACACCCGGAATCCGGGCCGCCTGACCGAGAGTCGCCGGCCTGACCCGCTCCAGTTTGTCCTGCACCTCACGGGAAAGCCCTGG
>JADGNS010000157.1 GCA_017883355.1 Candidatus Solibacter sp. | reverse complement strand
GTGACCACGCGCGGCATCACGCGGTTGACGCCGGAGCGCGTTATGGAGATCGCGCGCGACGGCAAAACGGTGCGCCTGGTGAGCCGCGGACGCCGCATGAGTGGCGGAGTCTCCCTGCGCGTGCGCGCCGAGGTGCTGGAGCGCAACGACATCCTGGCCTGCACGCCGGGCACCAGCAACCTGATTCTGTTCCACACCGATTTGATGGGCACCTTCGGAACGGTGTCGATCAACCCTGGCGTGGAGCAGACGGCATACGGCGTATTCAGCGACCTGGTGAGCTTGCGCTACTTGTAGTAGGACAGGCGATCGTTTTGTGTCGCCTGTCAACGATCTGTGGCATGACAGACCACGAAAGGCGATGGTCTGTCCCACCGGTGTGCCGAGTCACGCGCTTTAGATAAACAGATCGGCCCGAACGTGGAAGAACTCCGCGAGCTTTTTCGCCTGCTCTTTGCTGATGGAGCGCTTGCCGCTCAAAATCTCCGAGACACGGCCCTTGGACCCGATGACCGGCCATAAGTCGGATGGCTTCATCGCGCGCTGTTCGAGGAGAAAGGCCACCATGTCACCGGGCTTGGACTTCTCTCGCGGCGGATATGCCGCCGCCTCATAATCCCGGATCAAATTCGTAAGGAGATCGAGGAGCGCGTCTTCCTCGGGCGTCATATTGGGCTCACCCTTCTCCACCAGAGTCTCCACCACCGCAAGTGCCCGCTCGTGCTCCGCCTCCGTAGCGATCACGCAAGGTACCGCTTTCGCCAACAGGCGGCCATAGCGCTTCAGGTCGATGGTTTCGGTTAGAGATCCCATTTGTCGTATTCCTTGTGGGTGCCGATTCTCTTGACGTAGACGATCTGTTTGCGATAGTGAACGAACGCCACGATGCGGTAATGGTTCCCGCCGACGTTAAACACGGTGAGATCGCCGACGAATGACGCCGCCGCAAACGACGCCTTCAGGTCGCCCGGGTTGCGCCAATTTGAAGATTCGATAGCATCGGCCCAGCGCCACATTGCGTCAGAGGAACGAGGTTCCCGCTCAATGAATTCCCGGATCTTTTTCTCGGTCACGATCCTCAACTATTCAGATTCCCATAATGGGAACCTGATGTCAAGGGAAACGCAATCCTCACCCCCTCAAACGATACCTCGCCAGCGCCATCATCTCAGCGTAGAGGTATTGGAAATCGGGGTCGGCAGCCAGCTCCACGTGGCGCGACATCTCCGCAATCTTCTTTAATCGCGCCGGGCGGGTGGAGGGAGCCAGTAGCAGCATCCGCGCGCCGCGCAGCGCGCTGTTGCCTGCCGGCTCCACCGGCAGATCCTCGGGCAGCAGTCCGATGGCGCGCGCGCTCGCCTGCCGGATGTAGTTGCCGAACGCGCCCGCGAGATCGAGCGTTTCGACGCCGCCGGCGGCCAGCATGCGCAGGCCCGCCGCCATCGCGCCCTTAGCCAGTTGCAGCTCGCGGATATCGCTCTGCGTGAGAGCGACTCCCTCGGCCAGCGCCAGGCGCTTGTCCGCGTTCGTCAGGCGGCCGTTGGCGCCGATCAGGCCCAGTTCCACGCCGCACGCGGCCGCGTCCACCAGCCCGCTGCCGCAGACACCGCGCGCCGCGCCGCCGCCGATCACGTGGCACTCGATCGCGCCGCCGCGCACGTGCACGCTATCGATCGCGCCCGTGCCCGCCCGCATGCCCGCGCCGATCCGCCCGCCTTCAAACGCCGGACCGGCCGCCGTCGAGGCATACACAATCCCTTGCGCCGACCCCACCACCACCTCGCCGTTCGTGCCGATATCGAAGAGCGCGCGCGGCCGCGGCCGCGCGTCCATGCCCGTGGCCACGATGCCGCACAGCACGTCGCTGCCCACGAATCCGCCGAGGCACGGCAGGAAGACCGCCGGCCCTGGCCACGCCAGCTCCCAATCCGCGAAGCGGTAGCCGCCCAGCGTGGGCGAGACGAACGGCGCGTGCGTCAGCGCCTGCACATCCAGGCCGCAGAAGAGATGGTGCATCACCGTATTGCCCGCCACCAGCACCTCGCGCAGCGGCTCGCCGCCCAGCATCCCCCCGAGGGCTTCGCGGATCATGCGGCCCAGTTCGCCGGGCTGGCGCAGTTCGTACTGCAGGCGGCTCATCAGGTCGGCCCCGTAGCGCGCCTGCGGGTTGAGCGCGGTTTCCACTCCCAGCACCTCGCCGCTGGTGAGATCCACCACCTGGACCACCAGCGTCGTGGTCCCCAGATCGATCACGGCGCCTTGCCCCGCGCGCGGCTCGATAGGCACCCGCGCTTCGTCGGTAAGCACGGGCAGCGACCACTGCTCCACCTCCACTACCACGCGTCCCGTCGAAAGAGCGCAGCAGGCCAGGCGCCAGCCCTCGCGGATCTCATCCTCGCTGAGCGCGTCCCGCATGGTCGCCGTGACGGGCACGTCGCCCTCCAGCACGCGCACCTTGCAGCCGCCGCAGGCGCTCTCGCCGCCGCAAGGGAATTCGACGCCGGCCTCGAACAGCAGATCGGCCAGCGTCCGGCGCGCGCGGGGAAGGAGTTCGAGCTTCACCGGCGTCCGCGCGCGAACCGCGCCATGGCTTCCACGTTGGCGTGCGGCGTGCCGCGCGGCACCTCGCAGCCGGCGCCGCAAATGTAGGCCGCGCCCGCCTGCCGGTAGCACTCCCCTAGCGCCGCTTCCACCGACTCCGGCGTGCCGTCGCGCAAGTCGCGCACCGGGTCGATATTGCCCAGCAGCACTTGCGTCTCCCGCATGGCGTGGCGCGCGTGGCCCAGCGGCGTCGGATAATCCAGGTCGATGATGTCCGCGCCCGTCTGCCCCATGCCTTCCACGATGCGCTTGGTGTTGCCGCAGATGTGCAGCCGCACCGGCACGCCCATGGCGCGGATGGCCGCGATCAGCCGCTGCTCCCAGGGCAGTACGTGCTGCGTATAGATCTTGGGTCCCACCAGCGATGCCGCCGCGTCGCCCACGCCGATGAGGGTCGCGCCCGCCTCCACCTGCGCGCGGGCGAACTCCACTTCCATGCGTACGGTGAAATCGAAGAGCGCTTCCACAAAGGGCGGGTCGTCGAAGAAATCCAGCATGAGCGTGTTGAGCCCGCGCAGGTCGGCGCTCATGGCGCACGGGCCTTCCACCCAGCCTTCGACGATGTGGGTCGCGCCCGCGCGTTCCGCCAGCAGCCGCACCGCCTCGACCCGATCGCGCATGCGTCCAGGCGCAGACAGGTCGGGCAGGCGCAGCCCCGCCAGCTTGCCCTTGTCATCGAGCAGCGCACGGCTCTCCACAATCGCCGGCGGCTGGTTGTCGAACCACTCCACCGTGGCGCCGAGGTCCGAGGCCTCGCGCGCCGGGTCGGAGATCGCCGACACGTAGTCGAAGCCGAAGCGGCCCGCCACCGCCACCTGCGCATCCGCCAGGACGCGGTGGTCGCGCGCGTAGTCGCCGTAGGGCACGCCGGCCAGGTCCGCGGCGAACATCATCGTGATCGGCATCAGCGGCAGCGAATCGGTCGGTTCGCCGCGCAGTTTCGCCAGAATGCGTTCCTTGCCCGTCATGACAGTACCTTCAACACCCTGGCGTCGAAGCTGGCCGCGATGCGCTGGCCGGGCGCGGCCACCACGAACTCGCCATCCGTCCACTCGCCATCCACCAGACGCCTGAGCCACGCCAGGTCGCCGGCCAGCCGCTCGAAACTCCAACCCCGTTCCCGGGCTTCGGCCGCCGCCTCGTCGATGAACTTTCCGCTCGCCTCCAGCCCCGTCTCGATGAAGGTGAGCTTGCGGTACTGCGAACGGTAGCGCGTCATCTCTTCGTAGAGGTAGCGCCCGTTATCGTCGCCGTACTTGCCGATCAGCGCTTCCAGGCTCTCGTCGAACCCCATCGTGTTGGGGGTCAACTGCTGCAAGCCCTTGCCACGCTCCAGCCAGCCGGTCGAGCGATAGTAAGTGCCGGGATTCTCCTCGAAGTACGCCTGGTGGCGCTCGCCGCTGCCCATCAGCAGCGCGATGCAATCGTGCGCCCGCGGCAGCACCAGGGGCGTATGGCGCGCGGTCAGCCCGTCGAGCCCGTTGCCGCAGAGCCCGTACCCCAGCAGGATCGCCTGGTACATGCCTTCCGGCGTGCGGTCCACGGCCTCCTGAATCTTCGCCGCCATCGGCTTGCCGCCCAGGTCGTGCAGTCCCTTGGGCAGAAACTCCAGGTCCACCTGGTGCGGCGAATGGGCGCAGGCGTGGCACATTTCGCGGAACAGAACTTCGCAACTGATCAGCTTGAAGCGCATGGATGGTGCGGTCGCCTCACGCAGCCACCAGCTTGCGCGCCAGCGCCACCGCGTTCCCCGCGCTGTCGCTAAACCCGTCGGCCCCGATGGCGTCGGCGTACTGTTGCGTCACAGGCGCGCCGCCCACCATGATCTTCACCTTCTCGCGCAGCCCCGCGGCCTGCAAGGCGTCGATGGTGGTTTTCATCGACCCCATGGTGACCGTGAGCAGCGCCGAAAGCGCCACCAGGTTGGCGTGGCGCGCGGTCACCGCCTCGATGAAGCGCTCCGGGGCGACGTCCGCGCCCAGGTCGATCACCTCGAACCCGCCGCCTTCCAGCATCGACGCCACCAGGTTCTTCCCGATGTCGTGCAGATCGCCCTTCACCGTGCCGATCACCACGCGCCCCACCGGCTCCGCGCCCGATGCCGCCAGCAACGGGCGGACGATCTCCATGGACGCCTTCATGGCGCGCGCCGAGAGCAGCATTTCGGGCACGAAGTACTCCTCGCACTCGAAGCGACGGCCGACTTCGTCCATGGCGCGGACAAGGTAATCGGTGACGATGGTCAGCGGCGGCACCCCCGCGGCGATGGCGGCGTGCGTCGCCGCGGCAGCGGCCTTCCAGTCTCCCTCGATCACGGCTTCGTGCAACTTCTCCAGATCAGGCATGCCAAACTCCCTTGCAATCATGCACGGCACCGAGCAGGGCGACGATGCTCTCCAGCGGCGCGCCGGCTACCGTGGTACTTCCAAACTCCAGCGGAATACGCTTCCGGTTCGCGGTGTTCCATTGCGGTGCGCAACCTGTCGCGGGTAGAGACGCTGGTTTGACTCAACAGGCGATTTATAGCACGACTAGGAGGTCGTGTGCGAGGCGACGCATGGTCGGACGCGCGACAGGCAACCGGCGGAAGCGTCAGAGTGCTCGACACCGAAGCCCCGCTGAAGCTGCCCCACTTGTTTGACGCGTGCACCGTAGGAGCGTAGAATTGAGTCGCCTATATGAGACTCGTCGCACTTGTGGTGGCGATGCTGTTCGCTTGCTCCAGTCCTGCCGTCGCGCAGGCTCCAGTTATAAATGGTGTCGTAAGTCAAGCTTCTCTTGGCACTCCGGTCTCTCCCGGCATGCCGGTACTGCTGAACGGTACGAATCTGGCGGCAGGCGCTGCCGATTGTCCCGGTCCAAAAGTCCCGCTAACCTGCGGTTCCGCCTCCGTGACGGTGAATAATCGCGCGGTACCGGTTCGCATCGCTTACCCGACTCAGTTGATCACCTACATCCCCGTGGACCAGGCCGCCGGCCAGGTGAGCGTGGTCGTGAAGAACCACCTTGGTGTGAATTCGGCGCCGTTCACCGTAACTGTGGACCCGTATGCGCCGGGGATTCAGAAACTGAGTGACACCAGCGGCAGCGTCCTTGGCTTTTTTTCGGACGCATCGCAGCGAGTCATCAGCCGGACCAGTCCGGCGTCGCCAGGGCAGGAACTGACGGTGTACGCGCTCGGCCTTGGTCCTACATCTCCGGTGGTTCCCACCGGCGAGATGGGCGCCGCACCGGTGACGACGATGCCTACCTTGTGGATTGGCAACCGGGCGGTTCCGCTGCTCTCGGTGGGCCTCGGCTGCGGCGTCCTCTGCGATCCGGGCATCTATCTGGGCCGCTTTGTGCTGCCGCCGGACACCCTATCCGGGGATCAGTTCATATCCATCGAAATCTCCGGCAGACGGAGCAATCCCGCTACCCTGGTGGTCGGCTTCGCGCAGACCGGGCCGGCGGTCGGCTATCTGCAAAGCACGCTCGATCCCGCGGTGCGCACGGTGTCGCCTGGCATGATGGCTAACGTGGTGGGTGGCGGCTTCCTGTCCGGCCCCGGAAGCGTGAGCCAGTGCGCCATCGATCCCACTTACTGGCCGACTAAGTGCCAGGGAGTTACGGTCACTATCAACGGCCGTCAGGCCCCCATGATGTCGTTGGGTTCTAACTTCATTACCATTCAGATCCCGTTTGAAGTTAGTTCGGGGCCGGCGACGTTGACCGTGGAACGAACCGTGGATAACCAGACGCTGAAATCCGCCGCGCTCAGTTTCACGCTGGATGCTTTGACTCCCACGCTGGCTGTCAATCCGCCGTCCGTGTACGCCGGCGTTGTGATCCAGAGCTCAGGCGGGGTAGCCACTGCCACCAATCCTTTGCTCGCCGGGGACACTATTTTTGTCTACGTCGCCGGGTTGGGGCAGACGAACCCACAGATGGTTACGGGATTCAGCCTGATCCAACTGGCTCGCACGGTCTTGACGCCATCCGTCACCATCGGCGGTAAGCCGCTGGAAGGCGTAGTGGCCGAGGTTCTACCCGGAATGATCGGGCTGTACCGCGTGACTGCCAGGGTGCCCACGGGCCTCTCCGCCGGCGACCTCCCCATCGTCCTCGAGATTGGCGGGAAGAAGAGCCAGGCGGGCTTGCTGGTGCCCGTCGCCAACGGCCCCGTGCTTTCCGCGGTCACCAACTCGGCGTCCGGCGCCAGGGACATCGTGAGCGGATCCTGGATCACGATTTACGGCAGAGGCCTCTCGGCGACCACACGCGAGTGGACCGAGAATGACATCCTTTACGACTGGCTGCCGACCCAGTTGGATGGCGTCAACGTAGCGATCAACGACACGCCAGCGGTGGTCGCGTACGTCAGTCCCACGCAATTGAATGTGCTGGCCCCTGACGGTCTTCCACCCGGGCCGCTGGACTTGACCATACAGAATTCTCTGGGCTGGCAGAAAACCACGGTGAACGTGAAACCGTATGCGCCGGGCCTCTTTGTCTCACCGGCGCCGCCCGGCAACTATCTGGTGGCGCTGCACACGGACTGGAGTTATGTGGCGAGACCCGGACAACTGCCGCCAAACGTCGCCATGCGGCCCGCGCAGCCTGGCGAGACGATCGTCTTTTTCGGTACCGGTTTCGGCCCGACGAATCCCCCGGTATCGGCCTATCACCGGTTCTCCGGATCCGCGTCTTTGTCGAGTCCCATGCCGGTCCGAGTGCAGTTTGGCTCAGCGCAGGCGAAGGTGACTTACACCGGCTTAGTGGGCAACGGACTCTACCAGATGAACGTCGAGGTGCCCGACCTGCCCGATGGCGATTACGAAGTGATCGTATCGATGGGAACGGAGTCCAGTCCGAGAAGCCGATATATCCCAGTGAAGCGCTGAGTTGCTCCACTTGTGGGGCAGGTTGATTAGGGGTACCCTCTGGGTCCGGCGGATTGTCAATCCGCCTGCCGCCCTTGGACGCGCCGCCTTATTCCGAACCGCCGCTTACGACGCTTTCTCCTGCGCGTAGGCCACGTACTCTTCGTAGGGGCCCTTGAAGTCTTCAATATCCCCGTGGTCGAAGTGCCAGATGCGGGTGGCGACTTCGTCGATCAAGTCGTGATCGTGAGTCACCAGCAGCACCGTGCCTTCGTACTTCTGTAGCGAGAAGTTGAGCGCGTTGATGGCCTCCAGATCCAGGTGATTGGTGGGTTCGTCAAGCACCAGGAAGTTGGGCTTCTGCAGCATCAGGCGGCAGAAGATGAGGCGCGCGGATTCGCCGCCCGAGAGCGCCTGAGTGGGCTTGAGAGCATCGTCGCCGGAGAACAGCATCTGGCCGAGCAGGCCGCGCAGTTCCTCCTGCGAGGCTTGCGGATCGAACTGGTGCAGCCATTGGATGGCCGTCATGCCGTGCGTGATGGAATCGGTGTGATCCTGCGCGAAGTAGCCGACGGCGGCTTCGTGGCCCCATATGACAATGCCGTGGTCGAGCGGGAAATCGCGCTCGGCATCGTCGATGTACCCTGTGGCGGTGCGTAGCAGGGACTTCAACAATGTAGTCTTGCCGGTGCCGTTGCGGCCCATCAGGGCGATGCGCTCGCCGCGTGAGATGCTGGCCGTGAAGTTATCCACCACCTTGCGGCCATCGTAAGACTTGGTCAGGCCTTTGATCTCCAGCGGGTGGCGGCCCGACGCACGCTTCATTTCGAACTTGATATA
>JADGNS010000156.1 GCA_017883355.1 Candidatus Solibacter sp. | reverse complement strand
CACTACTTGCAGTGGTGTGAGCAGCGCTCTAGCCGCGCAGTTTCTCGGTGATCGTCACCGGCGCTTTCAGGCGGAACGTCACGCGCGTCTCCGAGGGAAGCCTGGCCGCATCGCCGCGGGTTGCCATAACGGTACCCGCGCCCGCGCCGCCGCCGACGCCCGCGCCAATCGCCGCGCCCTTACCGCCGCCCGCGATGGCGCCGATCACCGCGCCGAGGGCCGCGCCGCCGCCGATCTTCTGCGCGTCCTGCCGCCGCGTTTCTTCCGCGCGCCGCTCGAACCCGTCGGTCTGAATGGCTACCGTTTGTCCGTCCGACGTGCGCAGGCGCACCAGTTCGACCTGCAGCGAAGACACGCCCTTCACGCGTCCACCCTTATCGCTCGCCACGACGCGGCCTTCCACCCGCGCGCCGCGCTCGGCGATGACAAAGCCGTCCGCCACAAGTTCCTTGTCCAGCGTTGCGGTAAACGAATCGCCCGGCAGGTTCCGCTCCGCAGTGAGCCCGTCGACAAGGCGCACCGGAATCAAGATCCCGGCGTTCAGCGTAACCCTGTGGGGCTCGGGCGGAGCGGGGGGCGCCGGCGGCGGAGTCGCGTTCTCCGGCTCAAGGCGCGCGGGTGGAACTGGTGGCGGCGCCAGCGCGGCCGGCGCGGACGCGACCGGCGCGGCAGGCACGGGCTCGGCCGGCGCAGTGGGCATGGGCTCGGCCGGCCCCGTCGGTTGGATCCGCGGCTGTATAACGGCCGTGCGCTGCGCGCGGGCCGGCTTCGGCGCCTCGCGTACCGGCTTCGGTGGTACGACCGGAGATGGCTTGGCGGGCTCGCCCGGGGCTCGCGCATCGGCGGGCTCCACGGGAGGCGTGGCCGGGGCTCGCGCATCGGCGGGCTCCACGGGAGGCGCGGGAGGCTCAGGCGGCGCGGTGGCCGGCGGCGTCTGCACCTGTGCCACCGCCGCCAGGGGCGCCGCTTGCGGCTGGCGCGCCACATGCATGATCCACGCGCCTCCAATGGCGCCGGCAGCCAACAGAACTCCAACGTACAGCGGCTTCATTCCGTCAATTCCTCACACTTCCTAGTGACGGGCTCGCATGCCGCTGCGTTTCAGTCCCCCGGTCACCTGCCGAATGATAAAATTGGATCAGCGCTCCCATGCAAGCCTTCCCCATGCAGTTTTTCGTCGGCCCGGTGAAGCTCGCGCCCGCCACGGTCCTCGCGCCCATGGCCGGCGTGACGGATACCGTATTCCGCCGTTTCATTCGCAATCTCGGCGGGTGCGGGCTCATCATGACGGAGTTCACCAGCTCGCACGGGGTCAGCGCGTCGCTCAAGACCCACAAGCCCAATAAGACGCTGCAGCGCTATCTCAGCTTCGACCCGGACGAGCATCCCATCTCCGCCCAACTCTTCGGCGCCGACCCCGCCGTGTTGGGCGAAGCCGCGCGCGTCTGCCAGGACCTGGGCTTCGACATCCTCGATTTGAACTTCGGCTGTCCGGTCAACAAGGTGGTCAAGTGCAACGGTGGAAGCGGACTGCTGCGCGACCTGCCGCTGGTGGAGCGCCTGCTGCGCGAAGTGCGCGGCGCCATCACCATCCCGTTCACCATGAAATACCGCGCCGGCTGGAACGATAACGACCTGGTGGCCGTTCCCATGGCGAAGCTCGCCGAGGATTGCGGACTCGACGCCATCGCGCTGCATCCGCGCACGCGCGAGCAGGGGTACGCCGGCAAGGCCGATTGGAGCCGCATCGCCGCCGTCAAGGACGCCGTCAAGATCCCGGTGATCGGCAACGGCGATATCGTGACGCCCGAGGACGCCGTCCGCATGGTCCGCGAAACCAACTGCGACGCGGTCATGATCGGCCGCGGCGCCAGTTCGAATCCCTGGATCTTCCGCCAGATTCAGCAGTACCTGGCCACCGGCGCTTACGACGAGCCCACCCACCAGGACCGCTACCGGATGATGCGCGACTATTACGATATGCTGATCGGGCGCGCGGACCACGATGCGGTGGGGAAGATGAAACAGTTCGCCACGTACTTCACGCACGGCGTGCGCCACGGCGCGCAGCTCCGCGCCTCCATCTACGCCGTACACTCTTCCGCCGCGATTCTCGATCTGGTGGACGCCTTCTTTCATACCGAACCGGTTCTCGCTCCATGAAAAAAGTTCAGCTCATCACCGATGGCGCCTGCCTCGGCAATCCCGGACCCGGCGGTTGGGCCGCCGTCCTGCGCTTCAACGAATTGAAGAAGGAAATGTGGAATTCGGAGAAGCACACCACCAACAACCGCATGGAACTGACGGCGGCGATTGAGGGACTGAAGTCGCTGAAGGAACAGTGCGAAGTGGAGGTGGTCACCGATTCGGAATACGTGAAGAACGGGATCACCACCTGGATCCACGGCTGGAAGCGCAAGGGCTGGCTGACCGCGGCCAAGAAGCCTGTGGTCAATCAGGACCTGTGGCAGGCGCTCGACGAACAGGTGAACCGCCATAAGACCACCTGGACCTGGACCAAGGGGCACGCCAACCACGCCGACAACAACCGCTGCGACGAGCTCGCCACGCGCGCGGCACGGGAGCAGTCTAAGTCGAGCTGACTTGGATAAGTCGGCACTTCACCGTCTTCACGGGGATAAGAGATAATCGTAGTTTCTCACTGCGGTATTTTCTATGGCGATCATCGCGGTAGCGGGACGAAAAGGCGGCGTCGGGAAATCGACCATCGCAGGGAATCTGGCAGCCGAATTCGCCGCCATGGGCCGGAGTGTCATTGTGCTGGATGCCGACCCGCAGCACAGCCTGGCGGCGTGGGCGTCCCAAGGCAAGGGAATGCTCTCGCGGTGTGTCGAAAAGGTGAAAGGCGCCAACCCGGAGGCGCTGCGGGCGCAGGCGCGCGCGGCGGAAAAGGCCGCCGACGTCGTGCTGATCGACACGCCGCCGGGAATGCCGGAGACCACCTACCAGGCCGCGCTGGTGGCCGATCTTTTTCTTCTGCCGTGCGGACCATCTCCGTTGGATTTGTTTTCCTTGAAGGAGGCTCTGTCGCTGGCTCTCAAGGCGCGCGCCGAAAGGCGCTCCAAGAGACCGCGCATCCGGTTCGTCCCTTCCAAGGTGCTGATGAACACGAACCTGGGGCGCAGTCTTTCCTCGTCGTTGGAGGAGATGGGGAAGAAGGTGCTGCCGCCGATCGGCCAGCGAATCGTGGTGGCCGAGGCGGTGATGAGCGGCCTGACGGTCCGCGAGTACGCACCTAATTCCGTTTCCGGGACGGAGTTCAGGGAACTTGCCAAAGCGGTGGATAAGATTGTCACGCGGTAGCAGCACGAACTTAGTCATATAATGATGATTCATTATGCGTAAGCATGTCCTTGGTCTCGACTGGTGGGCAGTCCTGGCATCGCTGGCCGTTGCGCTTTTGGTCAAAGCGGGTGTGCTCAAGAGCATCCCATGGTGATCGGGTTCCGGCGATTCCTCCGCGTGATCCCCGGCATTATGTTGCTCGCCATTCTGGGTTTCGCGGGCAAGGTCACGGAACAATCGATCGCCCGCTACGGCAGGACGCATCACCTCTTTTTGCCCAACATCGAATACGTGCTCTGGGCCATTGTCTTCGGGCTGATTGTCGCGAATACGACCGGCGTCCCCAAGATTTTTCGCCCGGGAGTGGACACCTACGAATTCTGGCTGAAGGCCGGAATCGTATTGCTCGGAGTGCGATTCATTTTGGGGGACGTTTTGAAGATGGGCGGAATCAGCCTCGCCTGCGTGGCCGTGGAACTCGCGCTATCGCTGGTTCTCATGACGTATCTGGGGCGCGCGTTCGGCCTATCGCCCAAGCTCACCAGCCTGCTCGCCATCGGATCCTCAATTTGCGGCGTCTCCGCCATTATCGCGGCGAAGGGAGCCATTGACGCCGACGATGAAGACGCTTCCTACGCGATCGCCGCCATTCTCGCGCTGGGCGCGTTCAGCCTGTTTGCGTTCCCGGCGATCGGCCATGCCTTCGGCATGAGCGATACGGCTTTTGGCTTGTGGGCGGGCCTGGCCGTGGACAATACGGCCGAGGCCACCGCGGCGGGCGCGCTCTATTCCGACGCCGCGGGAAAACTCGCCGTGCTCGCCAAGACCGCACGCAACGCCACGATCGGGTTTGTGGTGCTCGGGTACGCCATCTATTGGGCGCGCAAGTCGCAGGCGGCGGTGATCGAAAATAAGACGGGCTTTCTGTGGCAGAAGTTTCCGAAGTTTGTGCTTGGATTTCTTCTGATCTCGTCCCTTACCACGGCGGGATTTTTCTCGAAGCCCCAAATCGCCGACATCGCCAATCTTTCGCGCTGGGCCTTTCTGCTGACCTTCGCTGGTGTCGGCCTCCGCACGAATGTCCGGGAGATGATGAAACAGGGAATCCGTCCGTTTCTCGTTGGCGCGATTGGTGAGTTCGCGATTGCCGCCATCACGCTGGTGATGGTGCTGGCCGTGGCTCGCTTCCACCTGGTTTGAGACTCCCCATGAAAGTACGGCGGCGGCGTGGAACCCAACGTGCTTAGTCTCCGGTAGAGGAGAATTCGATGAAACATTCCAGTCTGTGTTTGTGTATGGTGACTGTTACGGTTCTGTTTACCGCCACGCAGGGGTTTTCCCTCCAGGGTGACAGAGACCGCTCTACTCAACCGGGAGCGAGAAGCGAGGACCGTATCACGCGTGAGGTCCGCCATGAGTTGGTCATGCTGCCGTACTACGGCGTCTTCGACAACCTGGCTTATCGGGTGGACGGCAGCACGGTAACCTTGATGGGGCAAGTTACCCGCCCAACATTGAAGAGCGATGCCGGCAACGTGGTGAAAGGAATCGAAGGGGTGAACAAGGTGGACAATCAGATCCTTGTCCTGCCGCTATCCCCGATGGACGATCAAAGCCGCCTGGCAGTGTATCGGGCGATTTATGGCCACCCGGGACTCGACCGGTACGCGCTCCAGGCAGTACCGCCGATTCACATCATCGTAAACAACGGCAAGGTAACACTGGAGGGTGTAGTGGCCACGCAAGGCGACAAGGATATGGCGGCGATCCGAGCCAACGGCGTATCGGGTGTGTTTTCGGTGGTCAATAACCTACGAGTTGAAAAGTAGGATCTGCCTTTCGCCTATCTTAATCTATTACTGGACCGGTGAGTTTGAGTACGAGGGCCGTCGGTTTGCAATGAACTCGTCAGCTATGGCTTTTCGGGACTTGGTAGTGCGCTGCCTGGTTGGTTGCTGTATTCTTGCCTGCCTTCCCATTTTAAAATCCGACGATCTGGCGGTGCCTAAAGAATACGAGGGCCGCCCGATCGAAAGTGTGCGTTTCGACCCCCCTTTGCAGCCCGTGGCGCGCGCCGACCTGAATCGCCTGGTGCCCCTGCGGCCTGGAACGCCACTGCGTCAGAGCGATGTTCGCGACGCCATCAAGCGCCTGTACAATACCGGCGAATATCAGGATATCGAGGTCACTTGGGAGTCTTCGCCCACCGGCGTGGTGCTGGTGTTCCGCACGGTGGAACAGTGGTTCGTAGGCCCGGTGGAGGTGCGCGGCAAGGTCAGCCTGCCGCCCAGCGAAGGACAACTGGCGAACGCAGCGCGGCTCGAACTGGGAACTCCCTTCAACGACGAGGATATCGACGCGGCCGCCAAGGGCATACAGAACCTGATGCAGCGCAACGGGCTGTACCAGGGTACGATCCAGCCGAAGGTGGAGCGGGACAACGAGCATCAACAGGTCTCGCTGACATTTGACGTGAATTCGGGGAAACGCGCGCGATTGACGGCGCCGGATGTGACGGGCGATACCAAACTGCCTCCGGAAGTGGTGGCCAAGGCCGCGCGCTACAAGGGTTGGTTCCGCTGGAAGCTGGCTACGGCCTCAAACCAGCAGGCCGGCGTGCGGAAGGCGCGTGAGCGATACAACAAAGACGGGAGGCTCACCGCCAACGTGGCGCTGGACCACGTGGACTACAACGCGCCGTCGAACACGGTGAAGCCGGCCATCCACGCCGACGGTGGTCCGAAGGTGCAGGTGAAGACCAGCGGGGCGAAGGTCTCCAAGGGGAAGCTGGAGAAGTACGTGCCCGTGTTCGATGAAGAGACCGTCAATCGCGACCTGCTGGTGCGCGGCGTCGCCAACCTGCGCGACTACCTACAAAGCCAGGGCTATTTCGACGTGGAGGTGGATTTTCAGGACCGGCAGGTGACGCCGGACCAGGAGGAAGTCACGTATGTAATCGGCCTGGGCGAACGGCACAAAGTGGTGAAGGTGGATGTGGCCGGCAATCGTTATTTCAAAACCGAACAGATCCGCGAGCGCATGTTTATGCAGCCGGCAGGGACCATTCGTCTGCGGCACGGCCGCTACAGCCAGGGGTTCTCGCAGCGTGACGAAGGGGCCATCACGGCGCTGTATCGCGACAGCGGATTCCGCGACTGCAAGGTGACGGCCAAAAGCGTCGACGACTATCAGGGAAAGACAGGCAACGTTGCGGTGACCATGGAGATCGAAGAGGGTCCCCAGTATACGGTCGGCAAGATCGACGTGCAGGGGATCAATCGCGGCGATCGCGGAAGCATCCTGGGGCGCCTGGCGTCGCTCGCGGGGCAGCCGTTCAGCGAGAACAACGTCGGGTTGGACCGGGACACGGTCCTTAGAGCGTATCAATCGTCCGGTTTTCCGGATGCGTCCTTCGACTGGCGGATTTCGGGCGTGCCCGAACGGCACGAAGTGGACCTGGTGTACGTAGTGAACGAAGGCCAGCCGCGCTATGTGCGCGAGGTGCTCCTCTCCGGACTGCGCGCTACGCGCATGCGGCTGGTGCAGCCCAACGTGCTGCTGAAGGCCGGCGAACCGCTTTCGTGGACGCAGATGGGCGCGATGCAGCGGCGCCTCTACGAACTGGGCGTCTTCGACAAGGTCGATATGGCGATCCAGAACCCGCAGGGCGATACGCAGAACAAGTACGTGATCTTTCACCTGACGGAAGGGCATCGCTATTACGTGGGAATCGGCGTGGGGGCGGAGGGGGGGCGTATCGGCGGAGACCAGAGCAACCTGAACCAAGGCGGGACCGGATTTTCGCCGCGCGGAAGTTTCGAAGTGAGCCGGCTGAATATGTGGGGATTGGGACACACGCTGAGTTTCAAGAGCCGCTATTCGACGCTCGACCGGCGCGTGTCTTTGAACTACATGGCTCCGCGCTACCGCAACGTGGAAGGCCGCAACATTTCCTTCACGGCCCTGTACGACAACACACGCGACGTCCGCACGTTCACGGCCCAGCGGTACGAGGCGTCGGTGCAACTCTCGCAGCGCCTTTCCAAGGCGACCACCGCGCTGTGGCGCTATACCTGGCGCGACGTGGTGGTGGACCAGAGCACGCTGAAGATCAACCCGTTATTGATTCCCTCCCTGGCGCAGCCGGCGCGCATCGCGATGATCTCCGCCAACCTGATTCAGGATCGGCGTGACGACCCCGTGGACGCCCATCGCGGCATCTATAATTCCGCCGACCTGGGATTGGTCAATCACTACTTCGGCGGCAACAAGAACTTTCTGCGCTTCCTGGGACGCAATTCGTACTACAAGCGCCTGCACGGCGATACCGTGCTGGCCAGCAACACCCAGTTCGGCTGGCTTCATCCATACAGCATCGCGCCGGGGAACGATCCGGCACAGTACATTCCCCTGCCGGAGCGCATCTTCGGCGGCGGATCGACTTCGCAGCGCGGCTTCCCGGACAATCAGGCGGGTCCGCGCGACTTGCTGACCGGGTTTGCGGTGGGCGGCAATGCGCTGCTGTTCCATTCCACCGAGCTGCGCTTCCCATTCCTGGGCGAGAACATGACCGGTGTCGTGTTCCACGATATGGGTAATATCTACTCGGATCTGGGTAGCATCTCGTTCCGCTACAAACAGCGCGATAAGACGGACTTCAACTACATGGTGCAGGCCGTCGGGTTCGGAGTGCGCTATAAAACTCCGGTGGGCCCGGTGCGGCTGGATCTGGCGTACAGTCTGAATCCGCCGGTTTTCAACGGCCTCAAGGGCACCTACCTGCAGTTGCTGCTGAACCAGGCGACGCCGGCCATCCAGCGCGTCAGTCACTTTCAATTTTTCTTTTCCATCGGGCAGGCATTTTGATGATAAGACAGGCTCTCGTGACAATCGCGTTCACCGTGGCCGCCGTGGCGGCGGGCGTGATCGATCGCGTGGCGGTGGTGGTGGGGAACCAGGCGATCACGGAATCCGAGGTGCTTCTGGAAGTGCGGCTCACGGAGTTCTTCAACGGGC
>JADGNS010000155.1 GCA_017883355.1 Candidatus Solibacter sp. | reverse complement strand
TGGGATTACTCGGGCGGCATCTCCACCGACCTGCTCGTCCACCAGACCGACATCGTCAACTTCATGCTCTCCAAGACCGTGCCGAAAAGCTGCATGGCCTCTGGCGGCAACTACCGCTGGACCGATCCGGCCGACGACCGCGACGTGCCCGATTGCCTGACCGCCGTCTACGAATATTCCGACAAGATGCAGCTCAACTACAGTTGCTACCTCGGCAATGAATACTTCGGCTACGGCGAGGAGATCATGGGCAACGAGGGCACCATCCGCGTGATGAACCGGTCGGACCTCTACTTCGAACCGGAAACCTACAATTCGCGGCGCCCCAACGCGGCCAACCGCGCCCCGGCGGCCATCAAGGCGCGCGCCGCCATCCATATCAATGGACCCCAGGAGTACAAGGAAGCCGACGGCGCCATCAACCACTTCCGTAACTTTATCCAGAGCGTGCTCGGTAAAGAACAGGTGATCGCGCCGCCGCCGGTCGGTCAGCAGGCCGCCATCAGCGGCCACATGGCCACGCTCTCCTACAAGAACCAGAAGAAAGCCATCTGGGACGAGGCCACGCAAAAGCTCCGCTTCGGGTAACCGCGCCGCATCACCATGGCCGCCGTCGCCACAGCCCCCGCGGGCACGTCTCCCCGCTGGATCGTCAATCGCGGTGTGGATCTCAGTCTCGTCATCGGCAGCGCCTTTGCCGGCTACGTCTACCTGCTGCTCTACACCGCCCTGCATGTCAAAATCTCGCTCCTCTGGTGGTTCTGGAGCGTCGGCTTCGACGGCACCCACATTTTCGCCACCGCCAGCCGTACTTACTTCGACCGCGAAGCCCGTGCCCGTACCCCCAGGTTGCTCTACGGAAGCCTGCTGGTATTCTTCGCGCTCGGCCCCCTCATGGTGCTCGCCGGCCAGAAAGCGTTGCTCGCGCTCCTGGTCGGCGTCTGGGCCTACTATCACGTGATCCGCCAGCACTACGGTTTTCTCGTGCTCTACAAAGTCAAGAATCGCGACCTCCTCCCCCTCGACAAAACCCTCGACCGCCTCTTTCTCGGCGTGATGATGATCTTTCCACCCTTCCATCGTTTCTTCATCCACCACCCCGAGGAACTCGGCATCAAACTCGCCTTCCCGCAATGGGAGCCTCTCTTCTCCGTCATCGTCGCGGCTACCGCCGCCGCCTGGTTGGCGCGCCAGGCTTACCGCCTGGCCGGCCGCTTCCCCATCGACCTCCCCAAGTACCTGCTCTTCGCCGCCATCGTCCCGCTCCACTGGCTGACCTTCGCCTATATGAGTTGGCAGGCCGCCGTACCCACCGTGACCATCGTGCACAACTTGCAGTATCACGCGCTGGTCTGGTTTCACAACCGCAACCGCTACGCCGGCAAAACCGTGCTCAGCCGGAGCCTCGGTGCCTACATCGCCGCCGCCCTGCTCTTCAGCGCGCTCTACCGCATCCCCGGCTTCCAACTCGGCCAGGTCTCCGATCTCGCCTTCGGTTTCTTCTGCGGCTTCGGCCTTACCCATTACTACCTGGACAGCCGCATCTGGCGCGTCCGGAGCGATCCCGCCCTCCGCCAGGCCCTGCACCTTGTGGCATAAGCCGTGGCATAAGGCTCCGCCTTGTGCAGGCGGGCAGCGCTCGCCCGTCAAAATGTCTTCTCTCCGCTTCCTCTGCGCTCTCTGAGTCTCTGCGTTGAAATCGTCTCTCCCGTCGCCCGCCCTCCCCAACTCACGCTACCCTGAAACTTGGTCCCCTATCTCACCCCCGAACGCCGTGCGCGCCTGGCGCTCTTCCGGCCCACGGTCCGCTACCTGAGCGGAACCGAGGTGCACGTCTACGCTCTGGCCATTTCCGCCAGCGTGCTCCTCTCCTTCTTCCCCTTCTGTAATGTGATGCTGTCCTTCTGCCGCAACGTGCTGCATTCGCGCGCCGCCGAGGATGCCATCTATCTCGCGCTCAACGACTATTTCCCCGGCGAAATGGCCGGCTTCCTCAAGCGCAACCTGTCCCTGCAGGGTCGCCTCGAATACACCAGCATGGTGCTCCTGCTCTTCACCGCCAACGGCATCTTCGAGCCGCTGGAAGTGGCCCTCAACCGCGCCTGGGGCGAGGTGAAGAATCGCTCCTACCTGAAGAACCAGTTGGTCGCACTCGGCATGATTTTTCTTTGTGGCGCCCTGGCCCTGCTCTCCCTCATGCTCACCGCGCTCAACAAGCAGTGGATCTCGGCGTGGGGATCCCTCGGCCCCGTGCAAGGCTGGCTCAACCTGCTGATGTTCAAGCTCGCCGCCGTGCCCATCTCGATTCTGGCGCTCTTCCTCATCTATTGGCTGCTCCCCAACCGCAAGATCCCGCCCGTGCGCGTGGTCCCCGCCGCCATCTTCGTCGGCCTCATCCTCGAAGCCCTCAAATACGTGAACCTCGCCATCGCACCTTTTCTCCAGGCGAAGCTCGAGCACGAGTACTCCATCTTCGAACATTCCGTCGCCATCCTGCTCTGGAGCTTCATCGCCTCCATGGTCGTTTTGGCCGGCGCCGAATGGTCCGCGCGCCCCAGGCCGGAAGATTCGCTATCGTAGTGGTCATGAAGAACTGGGTAGCTATCGCGCAGGCCCACGGCCTCCCTCTTTCTCCCCGCGAATTGGACCGCGTGGCGCAGCCCCTCGCCGCACTGGAAGAGACCTTTCGCCCCTTGGTGAAACAACTGACCCCGGATCTCGAGCCCGACCTCGAAGTGCACCTCGCTGGTGAGGGCGAATGACGATCGTCGAAGCCGCCGCCGGGCTCCGTGCCCGCCAGTTCTCCGCCGTGGAGCTTGTCACCGCCGCCATTTCGCGCATCGACCTGTTCAACCCCGTTCTGCGCGCCTTCATCACCCTCACCATCGAGCAGGCGGTGGAGCAGGCGCGGCAAGCTGACCGTGAGCTCGCCATGGGCCACGATCGCGGTCCGCTTCATGGCATTCCCGTCGCCCTCAAGGATCTCTTCGCCACCAAAGGTGTGCGCACCACCGCAGGCTCCAAGGTCTACGAAAACTGGGTGCCCCAGATCAATGCCACCGTCGTCGAGAAACTGCTCGCCGCCGGCGCCGTTCTGCTGGGCAAGCTCAATATGCACGAACTGGCCTACGGCATCACTTCGGCCAACCCGCACTTCGGCGCCGTGCGCAATCCCTGGAATCCCCTCCACAGTCCGGGCGGGTCGAGCGGCGGTTCCGGCGCCGCCGTGGCCACCGGCATGGTCTTTATGGCGATGGGCACCGATACCGGGGGCTCGATCCGCATCCCCGCGTCGTTCTGCGGTACCGTCGGACTCAAGCCCACCTATGGACGCGTCAGCCGCTTCGGCGTCCTGCCGCTCGGTTTCAGCCTGGACCACATGGGCCCGCTCACGCGCTCCGTTCGCGACGCCGCTCTCGCCCTCAACGCCATCGCCGGCCACGATCCCCGCGACCCCACCTCTTCCCGCCGCCCGGTAGTCGATTACCTGCCGGACGAGGCCTGCTCCATCCGCGGCGTGCGCATCGGCCTTCCCGAAGCCTTCTTCTTTGAGCGCCTCTATGCGGACGTGGAATCGGCCGTGCGCGGCGCCATCGCGCGCGCCCAATCCTTGGGCGCGGTGATCCAACCCGTTCGCCTGCCCGACATGGACGCGTTGAACGCCATCGCGCGCATTGTGTTGCTCTCCGAGGCGTCGGCGGTAACCGAGCCGTTCCTGGAAGACCGCACCCGGTTCGGCCCCGACGTCCTGGCCCTTTTGGATCAGGGACGGTTGGTGCCCGCCACCGATTACATCAATGCGCAGCGCCTGCGCCGCCAGATGCGGCGCGAGTTCAACCAGGTGTGGAAGGATGTGGATTGCCTGATCGCGCCGGCCACACCCAGTCCCGCCCCGCTCGTCGGCGACACCACCATCCGCCTCGGCGGCCACGACGAGGATGTGCGTTTGGCCTCGACGCGCCTGGTGCGCGGCGTCAACGCGCTCGGTTTCCCGGCGCTCTCCCTGCCCTGCGGTCTCAGCGGTGCGGGTCTGCCGCTCGGCATGCAGATTGTCGGTCCGGCGTTCGAGGAAGCGCTCCTGCTGCGCGTCGGCGCCGCGTTGGAAGATGCCGGTGTCGGCATTCCTCCCTGCCCTATGTAGAGGACGGGACGGGCAGATAGCTCGATATGGCTAGTAAGTCGTGCGGCCCTTTGCGAATAGCATGAAGCACTGACTATTTCGAGCTACTGGTGCACGCCGGAAGCTGGTTTTGGAATCGGTTTCTACCTGGATTCGTATTCCGCTTCTCTAAAATGTCATAGGCGCATCCTTCTTAAGTGGCTCAGTGTGTTACAGGGTTAAATCCCCCATTGGTGGAGCCAGGACAACCCACTGTGCACGTGGTGCTGCGGAATCCGCTATCCGGAGACATACCGAATTGAGCGGCCAAGTCCTTACGAATCAGCAAGGATTAACTTACTGTTAACCTGGTATGCAACTTGCTCTCTGAAGTCATACAGCAGTTAGTGCGACTGGGTACTTTTCCGTGCCAACTGCGGACTCTAACGGAGGTAATCAAAGAATGAATACCAAAAACTTACGGCTACTCGGGCTGCCTTTGTTCCTCTTGGCCGCGTGCCTCAACAGCTTCGCTCAGACAACGGTCACGGGCGAACTTGTCGGCGCCGTGACCGATCCGAGCGGGGCGATCGTAGCCTCCTGTACCGTGGCACTGAAGAGCGACGCCACAGGCGAGACGCAGACTTCCGTCACAAGTGCCGCGGGCGAATTCCATTTTTCGCTGCTCAGGCCCGGTGTCTACACCGTCACCGTGACCGCCCAGGGATTCGAGCGGACGATGCAGAAAGTGACGATCGGCCTCGGCCAGGTCGCCAACCTGAAGTTCCGGCTCGGCATTGCCGAACAGAACCAGGCCGTGACGGTCGAGGAGCAAGCCTCCATGATGCAGACCGACAATGCCAACATGGCTACCACGTTCGACAGCTCGCAGTTGGCAAATCTGCCGGCCCCCGGGAACGACATCACGGCTTATGCCTTCACGGCCCCCGGCGTCACCGTCAGCACCGGCGGAGGGTACGGCAACTTCTCGGTATTCGGGCTGCCCGGCGTTTCGAACCTTTTCACCGTGAATGGCACGGATAACATGGATCCGTACCTCAACCTGAACAACTCCGGCGCCAGCAACCTGACGCTAGGCGCCAACGAGATGCAGGAAGCGGCGGTCATCATCAACGGCTACACCGGCCAGTATGGACGCCAGGCGGGCGCCCAGGTGAACTATGTCACCAAATCCGGCGCCAACGACTTCCACGGAAATGCGGCTTTCTATTACAATGGCCGGGCACTCAACGCCAACGACTTTTTCAACAATGCCACGGACACCCCTCGCCCCTTCGCAATTTCCAGGGAATGGGCCGGGTCGGTAGGCGGCCGCATCATCAAGAACAAGCTGTTTTTCTTTTACAACAACGAGGGAATGCGTTACGTTCTGCCCTCCGGCGGACCGGTCTACATTCCAACCAGCGATTTCTCCGCGTTCGTCCTCAACAACCTGAAGACCACCAATGCCCCGGCCGTGCCGTTATACACCACGGCGCTCGGTTTATATGCCGGTTCTTCGGGCGCCGCCCGCGCCACGCCGGTCACGGCGGCACTCGATCCGGCCTTGGGTTGCGGCGACTTCGTGTCGAGCACGTGGGGCGTAACTAAGCCCTGTGCCTCTACCTTCCAGAGTTCGGTCAACAATTTGAATATCGAGCGCCTGCAGGCCATACGGGTAGACTACAACATCACCGAGAAGGACCGCCTCTACGTCCGTTACAACGACGATCATGGCGTGCAAGCCACCGGTACCGATGCCATCAACCCGGCTTTCAACGCGAACAGCGTGCAGCCATCGTATGCCGCCCAACTCGGTTACACGAGGGTGATCAGCCCGACGATGGTGAACCAGTTGCTCCTGTCGGCCTCGTACTACACCGCGATTTTCGGTCCCCCGGATTTTGCCGCTGCCGTCAACACTTTCCCGACCACATGGGCCTTCGGCGACGGGCTTTTCTCCAACATGGGCGGCAGCGACGATGTCTACCCACAGGGCCGCAAGGTCCGGCAGCATCAGTTGATTGACGACTTCGCCATTACTCGCGGCAAGCATGTCTTCAAGGTTGGCACGAACTTCCGCCAGAATTACGTCAGCACCTACGCCGCGTTTCCCAATACCACCGGCCTGTTCACGTTCAACTCGATGACCGATTTCCTAAACGGCTCTCTCTCGGCCGACGGCGGTTCGAATCTCTCGCAAGCCTTCACCACCATCGGCGCCGAGCCCCTGAAAATGTACAGCCTCGGCTTCTACGTCCAGGACGAATGGAAGATCATGCCCAACCTGACGATGACTCTGGCGTTGCGCATGGATCGCAACAGCAACATCACCTGCGGAGGCGGCTGCTTCAACGAACTGGGCTCGCCCTTTGCCTCTGCCAACCATTCCGCGACCACGGCCTACAACGCCACCATCCATACCGGTTTACCCACGGCCTTCCCAGGTGTGGAAAAGATCGTGCCCGCGCCGCGAATTGGCATGGCGTACAGCGTCACGAAATCCACCACCATCCGCGGCGGCTTCGGCATCTTCTCCGATCTGTATCAGGGTTTGATCGCCGACCGTTTCATCACCAACAGTCCGGCAGTGGCGACATTCAGTACTACAAGCGGACTGGTGGCCCAGAACAACCCGAACAGCGCCTTCGCTCAGGTGGCCAATTCAGCCAGAGCCTTCCAGAGCGGTTTCGCCGGTGGCGCCACCCTGGCGCAACTACAGGCCAGCGTTCCGCTGGGCTTTGCCGCCCCCACTTTCAGCACGGTGGAAAATACCCTCAAGAATCCCAAATACTACGAATGGAACCTCGAAGTGCAGCAGGCCATCGGCAAGAACTACATGGTCTCGCTCAACTACGTGGGCAATCACGGGCATGACGAAATCAACCAGAACCCCCTCATCAACGCGTATGCCGCCAAGGGCTTCCTGGGACTGCCGACCACCGCACCGGACTCCCGGTTCGGCCAGGTTCGTGAACTGGACAACACGGGATACTCCTACTACGACGGCTTGGTCGCCTCGTTGAAATGGCACCTGGGACACCAGTTCTCCGGACTGTTCAATTTCAACTGGGGCCACGCGCTCGATACCTGCTCGAACTCCTGCCTGGAGCCTTTCAACGCTCTCACCGCCGTGAGCGTTCGCAATCAGCTCAGTCCCGTCAGTCTGAAAGCTGTCAACTACGGCGACGCCGATTACGATACGCGCCACACCGTGAGCTCCAATTATGTGTACACGGTCCCGCGCCACTTCGGAAACCAGATCCTGAACTCCGCGGTGGGCGGTTGGACCTTGGCCGGAACCATCCTGTACCACTCGGGCTATCCGTTCAGCATCGTCAATAGCGGGGTGCGCAGCCAGGTCTCTAACGCCACTGGAATTACCAGCGCGGTTGTATTGGCGGACTTCGTGAACGGCTCTTCGTACCCGAGTTGTACCACGCCCAACACCTCCTGCTACTCCGCTTCCATGTTCGCCGCCAAGGCCAATCAGCACGATTGGGGCAATATTCCGCGCAACAGTTTCCGCGGTCCGGGCTACTTCGACACGGACCTCAACATCAACAAGACGTTCGCCTACCGGGAGCGGTACAAGCTGACCGTCGGGGGGTACTTCTTCAACCTGCTCAACCACCCGAATTTCGACCTGCCCGGGAATAACATCGCGACTGGCAACTTCGGCCAGATCCTGAACTCGGTTTCGGCGCCGTCCAGCGCCTACGGTTCGTTCCAGGGCTCGGCGGTGTCAGGTCGACTGGTACAGATGGTAGTGAAGTTCGCTTTCTAACCGGCGTCACAGTGGATTTGCCGGTCGGGGGAGCCTTCGAGCTCCCCTTTCTTTCTGTCTGGGTGGGCGGCGGGCGAGGGGTGTATCCTGTACATGGAGTCGTTTGCCTGCCGGTATGCAGCCAGGGGGTCACACTGCGCGAATTCTGATTGCGGCATGCCTGCGCTGTGCCCCTCTGCGTGCGCAGGTCGCTATCGCCGGCCGCGTGGTGGATGAAAACGGCGCGGCGGTTGGGGGAGCGCGCGTCGAGTGGCGCGGGGCCGATGGCGCCGCCGTCGTCTCTTCGTCCGATCCCGCGGGGAATTTCCGGGCCGGCCTTCCGGCGGCCGGGGAGTACTCGATCCGCGCGGAGCGCCCCGGTTTCTTCGTCTTCACGGAAAGCCGGCGAGAGTTTGAGGCGGGCCCCCATCAACTCACCATCCGGCTGAATCACCTGCAG
>JADGNS010000154.1 GCA_017883355.1 Candidatus Solibacter sp. | reverse complement strand
ATTGACTACCTTGATCTTCTTCCACTCGACTCCCATGTGCTGTACGGCGTATTTCAGCATCGCCAGCGGCTGAGCGCCGTGGTCCGCCAGCAGGGTTCGGCCTTCGAGCTTCTTCCAGTCGAATGCGGGGTCCGGCAGGCGCCCCACCAGGAAGAAGCCGTCCCGCTGGTTGATCTGCGCGAAGTGGACGGGGAGCGGTTCCACGCCGCGTTCCAGCGCGTTCCAGTTCGACGACACCGCCGATTGCATGATGTCGACCGCTCCGTCCCGGATCAGGGCATAACTGCGCTGGCCCGGCCCGAGCACGCTGTAGAGCACTTCATGCCCCTCGGATTTCAGGAAGTGCAGGCAGCAAAGCAGCGGTGTGTAGAAGGCGGAGTGGCGCGAGGCCATGACGCGGAGTGGCATGTCTTTCACTATGGCAGAAGCGGCCCACGGCAAGCGGGGAGGACCGTGTTGTACGAGAATGAGATTTCCTGGGGGCAGGGCGCACAGGATAGACCGGGGAGGTGACTATGTCGAAGACGAGTTCGCGCCGTGGATTTCTCGGCGCATCGGCGGCCGCGGTTTCAACGCTGGCCAATCCGGGGCTGGCCGCCGCGCAGGGAGCCGGCGTCAAACCGGCGGACCTGCCGGACCTGACCATCAAGGAAGTCCGGGTCTACAACATCAACCCCGGCCGCGGCGGCGCCACGCAACTCGCCGGCATCGTGACCAATAGCGGGATCGAGGGCAACTACTCGCTGGCCGCCCGCTACTGGCACCCCAACTGGAGCAACCAGGGCTGGCTGGAGTACGCCAAGCGGACGCTGCTCGGCAAGAGCGTGCTCGATCTGCCGGCGCTGACCTCGCAATGGAAACCGGAGTTGCGCCGTCTGGGTCAGCTCTCCTATGCGTCGGCCATCGATAACTGCCTGTGGGACGCGCTCGGCAAGGCGGTGAACCTGCCGGTGTATCGCATCCTGGGCGCCTATCGCGACAAGGTGAAGGCGTACGCCAGCACGCAGCACCACGCCACCATCGAGGAGTTCGTGACCGAGGTCAAGCTGATCCAGTCGCAGGGATTCACGGCGTACAAGATCCATCCGCCTTCGCCCAACGGCGGCCACGATTACAAACTCGACATCGAAGTGGCCAAAGCCGTGCGGAAAGCCGCCGGCGACAATTTCATCCTGTTGAACGATCCGGTGGGCGTCTACACTCGCGAGGAAGCCTTCAAGGTGGGCCGCGCGCTCCAGGAGCTGGACTACATCTGCTTCGAAGATCCCATCCCGACGGACGATATCGATGGCCTGGTGCAGTTGAACCAGGCGCTGGATATCCCGATTCATATCGGCGAGTTTATTTTCTCGCCGTACAACTTCGCCGAGTACATCCGCCGGGGAGCCATGGATGTGGTGCGCTTCATCGTGGATAACGTGGGCGGCATCACCGGCGGCATGAAGATCGCGCGGCTGGCCGAGAGCTTCGGCATGGAGTGCGCGCCGCACAACTGGGGCGAGGCTTTCGACCACGCCGTCCACTTCCACTGCGAGCTGGCGATGCCCAACAATATCTGGTTCGAAATGACGGTGCCGCAGGGGTCGAGCGACCGCCCGTATGTGAAAGACAAGTTCCGCGTCGCCAAAGACGGCTACGTGTACGCTTCGGCGAAACCCGGGCTGGGCGTGGAACTGGATCGGGCCGTGCTGGATCAGATGACGACCAGGATCGATCGATAGGAACCTCCTCACAACTTAGTCCCGTGCCGTATGATGGTCAGGATGTCCCATGCCTCGCCGACTTTCCCGTGGCGGATTCTCGCCGCTCTTCTCGCCGCGCCGTTGCTCTACGCGGCGGACCCCGCTCCCCGCGATTGGCCGGCTTATGGCGGCGGGCCGGAAGACATCCACTACTCGACCCTCAAGCAGATCAATCGCGCCAACGTGAGCCAACTGACGATGGCGTGGTCCTACGATGCGCAGGATGGCCCGGGCGGGTTAGAGACCAGCCCGATCATCGTTGGCGGCGTGCTCTACGCCAACACGCCGAAGCACCAGGTGATCGCGCTCGAAGCGGCCACTGGCAAACTGCTCTGGAAGTTCGATTCCGGCCTCGACCTGCGCGGTCCCAATCGCGGCGTCACGTACTGGACGGAGGGCGGCGAGGCGCGGATCTTCGCCGCGGCCGGCAGTTTCGTGTACGCGCTGGACGCGCGCACCGGCAAACCCATCGCGGGCTTCGGAAGCGCGGGGCGGATCGATCTGCGCGCCGATCTGGGACGCGACGCCTCGCAGCAATCGGTGGTGCTCACCACGCCGGGCGTCATCTACAAAGACCTGCTGATTGTGGGCGGCCGGACGGCGGAGAGCCTGCCCGCTTCGCCGGGCGATGTGCGGGCGTACGATGTGCGCAGCGGCAAGCTGCGCTGGAGCTTCCACACGATTCCGCATCCCGGCGAGTTTGGTTATGACACGTGGCAGAAAGATGCCTGGACGTACATTGGTTCGGCGAACAACTGGGCGGGCATGGCGGTGGATGAGAAGCGCGGCATCGTGTATGCGCCCACCGGCAGCGCGGCGGCCGATTTCTATGGCGCCAACCGCTTGGGCGACAATCTCTTTGCCAATACGCTGCTCGCGCTCGACGCCGCTACCGGCAAGCGCATCTGGCACTTTCAGGCGGTGAAGCACGATCTGTGGGATCGCGATTTCCCTTCGCCGCCAAGCCTCGTGACCATCCGCCAGAACGGCCGGCCGGTGGATGCGGTGGCGCAGACCACCAAGCACGGATACGTTTTCCTGTTCGACCGGGCCAACGGCAAGCCGCTGTTCCCCATCGAGTCGCGCAACTACCCGGCCAGCACGGTGCCGGGGGAAGTGGCCGCGAAGACGCAATCGCTGCCCACGCGGCCGGCGCCCTTCGCGCGCCAGACGCTGACGGAGAGCATGCTGACCAATCGCACCCCGGAAGCACACCAGTGGGCGCTCGAGCAGTTTCGGAAATTCATCAGCGCGGGGCAGTTCGTCCCGCCCAGCGTGGGCAAGGACACCATCATCTTCCCGGGCTTCGATGGCGGCGCGGAGTGGGGCGGTTCGGCGTTCGACCCGGAGAGCGGACTGCTCTACGTCAATTCCACCGAGATGGCCTGGACTTCCAGCCTGGCGGAAACCGGCAGCGGCATGTCGGGCCGGCAGGTGTATCTCACGCAGTGCGCCGTGTGCCATCGCGACGACCGCGCGGGCGCGCCGCCGCAGATCCCTTCGCTAACCGGCCTGGCGAGCGGGCGAAAGGCCGCCGAAGTGAGCGCGGTGATCCGGCAGGGCGCGGGACGCATGCCGGCGTTTCCGAATCTGTCGCGCCAGTCCGTGGACGCGCTGGTGCAGTTCGTGATGAGTGGGGAAGACAAGGAGATGGAGAGCGGCGCGGCGTCGCCGGCGGATATGAAGTACCGCTTCACGGGGTATCACAAGTTCGTGGACCCTGACGGATACCCGGCAATCGCGCCGCCATGGGGGACGCTCAACGCGATCAGCCTGAGCACCGGCGAGTACGCGTGGAAGATCCCGCTTGGGGAGTATCCGGAGTTGGCGGAAAAGGGCATGAAGAACACCGGCAGCGAAAACTACGGAGGCCCCATCGTGACGGCCGGCGGGCTGGTCTTCATCGGCGCCACCAGCTTCGATAAGAAACTGCGCGCGCTCGATAAGGATACCGGCAAACTGCTTTGGGAGACCACGCTGCCCTTCGCGGGCAACGCGACGCCGGCGACTTACGAGGTGGGCGGACGCCAGTTCGTGGTGATCGCGGCGGGGGGCGGCAAATCGCGCGCCCCGTCGGGCGGAATGTACGTGGCGTTCGCGCTGCCCGAGAAAAAATAGCGGGGCAGGCGCTGCCGCCTGCCAACACCCGCTCGCGGGCACATCCCAACAGGGGGTGGAAATCTGAATTGAGGGGCGCTATGGTCTTGCTTTGAACCACGTCAAAACTCACTCACTGCGGCGGCGCAGGTTTCTGCGGATCGCCTGCACGGCCACGGCATGTGGCGGGCTGGCATCTTGCGGGCGCGAGAATTCTCCGTGGCGCGTTCTGACCGTGGCGGAAGGCCGGACGTTGCAGGCGATCTGCGAACAGATCATCCCCACCGACCAGACACCGGGCGCGGCGTGGGCCGGAGTGGTGAACTTCATCGACCGGCAACTGACCGGCCCCTACCGCCGGCAGCAAGCCGCCTACCGCTCCGGGCTGCAGGAGATCGACGACGCCGCGGTGGGCAAGTTCGGTAAGGATTTCGCCGCGCTCGACGGGCAGATGCAGACTGAAGTCCTGCAATCGCTCACCGGCGGCGCGAAGCGCTTCTTCTCCACCGCGATTGCGCACACCATGCAGGGTTACTACGGCGACCCGCGCCACGGCGGCAATCGCGATGCCGTGAGCTGGCGCATGCTCGGCGTGCCGGTGATTCCCATCCGCGGGCGCAATCGCTACGAGTTGCCCAAGCAGGGGGCCTGAGCGATGGCACTCAAACACGTGAATGCGGTGATCGTGGGGGCGGGCGCCGGCGGAGGCGTCGCGGCCAAGGAACTGGCGGCGGGCGGACTCAGCGTCGTCCTGTTGGAGCGCGGCAAGTGGTATACGGCGGCCGACTGCCGGAAAGACGACCTGCGCAATCAGCGCACGTCGGTACTGGGCAATAACTCGGGCCCGGACGAAGCGCGCAATCCGCGCGTGGTGGTGGATCTCAACGGGCAGGAGCGCGTGGCGCTGCCCAGCGAAGGCGGCTATAGCAACAACGCGGGGTGCGTGGGCGGAGGCACCTTCACGTATGGCGCGCAGGCCTGGCGCTATCAGGAAAAAGACTTCCGCATGGCGAGCACGTACGGAGTTCCCGAGGGCAGCACGCTGAGCGACTGGCCGATTTCCTACGCGGACCTGGAGCCGTACTACGAGAAGGCGGAATACGAAATCGGCGTCTCCGGCGACGTTTCGGCGGACCCGTTTCACGGTCCGCGCCGCAAGCCGCTGCCCATGCCGCCACTACCGGTGGGCCGGGAACACACCATCCTCAAGCCCGCCGCGCAAGGCCTGGGCCTGCACCCATTCGATATCCCCATGCTGCGCAACTCCGTGCCCTACGGCGGGCGGCCGCCGTGCATGCAGTGCCGCTGGTGCGTGGGCTTCGCCTGCGAGGTGAATGCCAAATGCGGCACGCAGAACACCGCGATTCCAATGGCGCTGGCCACCGGGAACTGCGAGCTGCGCACCGGGTGCATGGCGCGCGAGGTCACCACCGACGCGCGCGGACGCGTCACCGGCGTGGCCTACTACGATGCCGACGACCGGCTGCGCGAGCAGACCGCCGATATCGTGATCGTCTCCTCGGCGGCCGTGGAATCGGCGCGCCTGCTGCTGAACTCGAAGAGTACAATGCACCCGGCGGGTCTGGGCAATGCCCACGACCAGGTGGGGCGCAACTTGCAGGGGCACACGTACACGGGCGCGTGGGGGCTCTTCGATTTCGATACCTACGACGATATCGGGCCCGGCGCGAGCATCGCGGTCTGCGACTACAACCACGGCAACCCCGGCCTGATTGGCGGCGCCATGCTGGCCAATGAGTTCATCCGCCTGCCGTACCAGTTCGTGAGCGCGGGGATGCCCGGCGTGCCGCAGTGGGGCAGCGGGCATAAGGATTTCATGCGCCAGTGGTACCGCCGCAGCATCGCCGTCCAGGGGCCGACGCAGGAAATTCCCATCGCTGAATCGCGCGTGCAGGTGGACGCCAAGGTGAAGGACTTCTGGGGGCTCCCGGTGGCGCGCCTCTCCGGCGGCAAGCATGCGAAGACGATGGAGACGTCCGTCGCCATGGCGGAGAAGGCCGAAGCGTGGCTGAAGGCGGCGGGCGCCATCCGCACCTGGAAGAAGCTTGCGGGGAAGGGCACCAGCGGAGGCCAGCACCAGGCGGGCACGTGCCGCATGGGCGACGATCCGCGGACCTCGGTGGTCGATAAGTACTGCCGCGTCCACGATCAGGACAATCTGTACGTGATCGATGGCAGCGTACACGTGACCAATGGCGGCTTCAACCCGGTGCTGACCATCATGGCGACGGCGTACTACGCCGCGGAGCGCATCGTGAAGGGACGGAAGGGGCGCGGCGTATGAAGCGCAAGCTGCTGCGCGGCGCGCTGCTGGCCGCTGTTGCCGCGATCGTGCTGGCGCTTCCCGCGGGGAGCCTCTATTACGAGTACAACGCCGGCGCCAGTTGCGCGCGCTGCCACGAGATCCGCAAGAACTACGATGCCTGGCATGCGTCCAGCCATCGCGACGTCACGTGCGGCGCCTGCCACGGCGAAATCACCACGCTGGACGCTGGTTTCCATCTGGGGAATCTGCGGCGCCTGGTGCAGCATGTGCGGCAGGGGTTCACCGACCCCGTGCGTCTGGGCACGCGGGATATTCCGCGCCTCATGGAGCGCTGCCGCGCGTGCCACCGGCAGGAATTCGCCCAGTGGCAATCGGGCGCGCACAGCACGACCTATCGACGTCTCTTCCTGGATGCCCCGCACAATCGGCAGCGTTTGCTGATGGACGATTGCCTGCGCTGCCATGGCATGCATTTCGAGGGCGGCATACGCGACCTGGTGGCGCCGCTGGATGCCCGTGGTCCGTGGCGTCTGCTGCGTCCCGAACTGGCGGACCAGCCGGCCATCCCGTGCCTGAGTTGCCACCAGGTACATCGCGAGGGCGAGTTGTTGCCCAGGGCGAGTCACCCGACCGCCAACCCGAATGCGAACCAAGCGGCGAGATCGTCCGCGAAGCAGGAGCTCGCGCGGCCGTCGGTGGCGTTGTTCGACCGGCGCGAGCAGAAGCATTTCTCCGTGGAATTGTTGCCGCTGCCCGCGATGCAGGATAGCGCGCGCGCGGTCAAGATCAGCCCGGATACGCGCCAGGCGCTGTGCTATCAGTGCCACGCGCCGCTGGCCGGCGGGCTGGTGGGCTCGGGCGACGACCGCACGCCGGTGGGCGTTCACGAGGGGCTGAGCTGTCTCGCGTGCCACATGAAGCACGGGCAGCAGACGCGCGCCTCGTGCGCCAACTGCCATCCGCGGCTTTCCAACTGCGGCCTGGACGTGGAGAAGATGGACACCACTTTCCTCAGTACGGCGAGCCGCCACAACGTCCATTTTGTGAAATGCGCCGACTGCCATCCGAAGGGAATTCCAAAGAAGCGCACCGATCGCCCCGGCAGTCCAATCGCCCATGCGGGCGGCGTCGCCCTCGAAATACGTTAGTGTATTTATACGGAAGGAAAAATCAATGTCTCAGATTGGATTTATCGGATTAGGCATCATGGGCAGGCCCATGTCGAAGAACCTCATGAAGGCCGGCCACAACCTCGTGGTCTACGACGTCGTTGCCGCGCTGGCCGATGCCGTCATTGCGGATGGCGCGGCGCGCGGCGAATCCTGCCGCGACGTCGCCGCCCGTTCGGATGTGGTGATCACCATGCTGCCCGACGGCCCGGAAGTGGAACAGGCGGTCCTGGGTCCGAACGGAGTGCTGGAAGGCGCCGCGGCGGGCACCACGATCGTGGACATGAGTTCCATCAGCCCGATGGTCTCCCAGAAGGTGGCTGCCGCTTGTGCGGCGAAGGGGGTGGAGTTCCTGGACGCCCCGGTCTCCGGCGGCGAGCCCAAGGCCATCGACGGCACGTTGGCCATCATGGCGGGCGGCAAGCAGGAAGTGTTCGACAAGGTGCTGCCGATCCTGCAAAAGCTGGGTTCCAGCGTGACCCTCACCGGCGCCGTGGGCGCGGGCAACGTGACCAAGCTGGCGAATCAGATCATGGTGGCGTGCAACATCGCGGCGATGAGTGAAGCGCTGGTGCTGGCCACCAAGTGCGGGCTCGATCCGGAGGTGGTGTTCAATGCCGTCAAAGGCGGCCTGGCGGGCAGCACCGTGCTCAACGCCAAGGCGCCCATGGTGATCGCGCGCAATTTCAAACCCGGCTTCCGCATACGGCTGCATCAGAAGGATCTGCGCAACGCGCTGCTGGCGGCGGAATCCACGAAATGCGCCCTGCCGCTCACCAGCCTGGTGCAGCAGATGCTGATCGCCCTGATGAACCAGGGGCACGGCGACCTGGATCACTCGGCGATCGCGCTCTTCATCGAGGGGCTGGCCGCGACCCAGGTGGAGCGGCCGAAGTAGTCCCGGGGCTACCCCGCTTTCACCACCAGGTCCACGAACTGAACCCAGGGCGAATTGCCACGCGGCAGCGTCCGGTACGCTTCCAATAAGCGCGCCGACTGGAGCCCGACGCCCGCCAGTCCGGGCCACACCGTGCCGTCCGCGCTGAACT
>JADGNS010000153.1 GCA_017883355.1 Candidatus Solibacter sp. | reverse complement strand
CCCTTGCATTTACCAAACTTGTAAGCTACACTCGAATTTCATTCCTCAATGCTTACTGGATTCACAACCCGGACCCTGCTCCCCACCGTAAGCGGTACCCCTGTAGGCATTATTATTAGCGTCATTATTAGCAAACTGGTCATCGTACCCGGCCCCGCTTAGGCCTGCCGGAACCAAGTTCCAAAAGGCCATCAGCGGGGAGAAGTCAAACCGGCTGATGGCCTTTTTTGTTTTCCAACGACTTTTTTTCTGAGGCGAACCTTATGTCAACTTTGATGAGCGGCGCGAGAATGCTCGCCGAATGCCTGGCCCGCGAGGGCGTCGATTGCATGTTCGGCTACCCGGGCGGCGTCACCCTCCCCTTCTACGACGTCCTCTACGACCACCAGATCCGCCACGTCCTCGTGCGCCACGAGGAAAATGCCGCCTTCGCCGCCGAAGGCTACGCGCGCGCCACCGGTAAGGTCGGCGTCTGCTGCGCCACTTCCGGCCCCGGAGCCACCAACCTCACTACCGGCCTGGTGGACGCCATGATGGATTCCATCCCCATCGTCGCCATCACCGGACAGGTCACCAGCAAACTCATCGGCAGCGACGCCTTCCAGGAAGCCGACACCTTCGGCATCACGCGTCCCTGCACCAAGCACAACTACCTGGTCAAGAAGCTCGAAGACCTCGCCCAGATCATCCACGAGGCCTTCTACATCGCCGCCACGGGACGCCCCGGCCCTGTCCTCGTCGATGTCACGAAGGATGTCCTCCAGGCACAGGGTCACTACCAACCGGTGACTACCATCCACCTGCCCGGTTACAAGGTCTTCACCGAGGGGCACACCGGCCAGATCCGCCGCGCCGCCCAACTCATCGAGGAATCCGAGCGGCCGCTCATCTATGCCGGCGGCGGGATCATCGCCGCCAACGCTTCCGCCGAACTCCGTGAGTTTGTCCAGGTGACCGACGCCCCGGCCGTCAATACCCTGATGGGCCTCGGCGCGCTGCCCAGCAGTCACCCCAACTTCATTTCCATGCCCGGCATGCACGGCAGCTACGCCGCCAATATGGCGATGTCCAATGCCGATCTCCTGATCGCTCTCGGCGTGCGCTTTGACGATCGCGTCACGGGACGCCTCGCCGCCTTCGCCCCGCACGCCAAAGTCATCCACGTGGATATCGACCCCGCCGAAGTCGGCAAGATCCGCACTCCCGAAGTGCCCATCGTGGGCGACGTCAAACGCGTCCTGGTCAAGCTCACCAAACTCCTCCAGGAGACTCCCGCCGAACCCGATGCCAAGCGCAGCGCCGCCCGCCGCGCCTGGTGGCAGCAGATCCGCGCGTGGAAGCTGGAGCACCCCTACGACACGCCCACCAGCGATACCGAAATCAAACCCCAGCACCTGATGGCCGAAATCGACCGCCTCTCCGGCGGCGATGCCATCATCACCAGCGACGTGGGCCAGCACCAGATGTGGGCCGCGCAACTCTGCCGCTTCAACGAACCGCGCCTCTGGATCAACTCCGGCGGGCTTGGTTCCATGGGCTTCGGACTTCCTGCCGCCGTCGGCGCCCAGTTCGCCCGCCCCGATAAGCTCGTCTTCTCCATTTGCGGCGATGGCGGCTTTCAGATGTCCATCCCGGAACTCGCCACCGTCGCCGGCAATGCCCTGCCCATCAAGATCATCGTGATGAACAACGGCCATCTTGGCATGGTCCGCCAGTGGCAGACCCTCTTCTATAACGACCGCCTCAGCGCCGTCCAGCTCGATGCCTTCCCCGACGCCGAAAAGCTGGCCGCCGCCTACGGCTTCAAAGGCCGCACGATCGACAAGCCCTGGGAACTTGCATCCGCGCTCGAAGAGGCGGTCAAGGAGCCCGGCCCCTACCTGCTCAATGTGAAGGTCACTCCGTTTGAATGCGTCTACCCCATGGTGCCCGCCGGCGGCGCCATCAATGAAATGGTGCTCGGCCCGCCGCAACCCGTGGCCGTCCCCGGCAAATAGTCCGGCGCGGGAAAAATAAGGAAACCGATATGCTGCAGATCATCTCTTTACTGCTCGAAAACAAGCCCGGCGCGCTGATGCGCGTTACCGGCCTGCTCTCCCAGCGCGGCTACAACATTGAAAGCCTCACGGTCGCCCGCACGCTCGACCCCGAACTCTCCCGCATGACCATCGTGGTGGACGTCGATTCCCTGCAGCGCGCCCAGGTCATCAAGCAGATGAACAAGCTGATCAACGTGCTGCAGGCCAACGACCTCACCGAAGGTCCCGCCGTCATCCGGGAGCTCGTCCTGCTGCGCATCCGCACCGCCCAGGAAAGCCGCACCGCGGTCCTCAAGGAGGCCGAAATCTTCGCCGGACGCGTGGTGGATTCCTCCACTGAGGGCTTCGCCATCGAAGTCACCGGCGACCCCGAGAAGCTCGGTGAATTCGTCGACGTCATGGCCGCCTACGGCGAAGTCGAGGTCACGCGCTCTGGCGCCCTCGCCATCGCCCTGGATGCCAAAAAGCTGCGCCTCCAGCCCCCGGTTTCCACCGTGGGGCAGGGCCATGCCACGCCCTTACAAAAATAACTCTGGAGCCATAATGCCAAATCGCTACTACGAAAAAGACGGAAATCTCGATTACCTCGCCGGCCGCACAGTCGCCATCATCGGCTACGGCAGCCAAGGCCACGCTCACGCGCTCAACCTCCGCGATTCCGGCGTCGATGTGGTGGTCGGCCTCCCCGCCGGCAGCAAGAGCATAGCCAAGGCGGAAGCCGCGGGCCTCAAGGTCCTTTCCCCCGCCGACGCCGCCAAAGCGGCCAATGTGGTCATGATCCTCGTGCCGGACCACATCCAGGCGGATCTCTACAACCGTGAGATCGCCCCGCACATGACCGCGGGCAAGACTCTCATGTTCGCCCACGGCTTCAACATCCACTTCGGCCAGATCACTCCGCCCGCCGATATCGATGTCACCATGGTGGCCCCCAAAGCCCCCGGCCACCGCGTCCGCGAACTCTACACCGAAGGCGTCGGCGTCCCCGCCCTCGTCGCCGTTCACCAGAATGCTACTGGACAGGCCCTGGAACGCGCCCTGGCCTACGCACTCGCGCTCGGTTGCCTCAAGGCCGGCGTCATCGACACCAACTTCCGCGAAGAGACCGAAAGCGACCTCTTCGGCGAACAGGCCGTCCTCTGCGGCGGCGCCGCCGAACTCATCCGCGCGGGTTTCCAGACTCTCGTGGAAGCCGGATACGCCCCGGAAATCGCCTACTTCGAGTGCCTCCACGAACTCAAACTCATCGTGGACCTCATCCAGGAAGGCGGCCTCAGCTATATGCGCTACAGCGTCAGCGACACCGCCGAATACGGCGACTACACCCGCGGCCCGCGCATCGTCAACGATCAGACCCGCGCCGAAATGAAGAAGATCCTCGCCGAAATCCAGTCCGGCGAATTCGCCAGACAGTGGATCGACGAGAACAAATCCGGCCGCCACAAGTTCCTGGCCATGCGCCAAGCCGCCCAAACCGACCAGATCGAAACCGTCGGCAAGAGCCTGCGCGACATGATGCCCTTCCTCAAAAAGAAAAAAGAAGTCGGCGTCCCCGTAGCTTAGTCATTGGTGGGGCAGGCGCTTCCGCCTGCCAACCGCCGCTTTCTTCTGAGCCCTTATGAAAATCCATACCTTCGACACCACTCTCCGGGATGGCACGCAAGGCGAGTCCATCTCTTTCTCCGTGGACGACAAGCTCATCATTACCCAGAAGCTCGACGAGCTAGGTATCGATTACATTGAGGGCGGCTGGCCCGGCAGCAACCCCAAAGACCAGGAGTTCTTCAAGCGCGCCACCGAGCTCACCCTGCGCCACGCCAGGCTCACCGCATTCGGCAGCACGCGCTTCGCCAAGAACCCTGTCCATGAGGACCGCAACGTCCGCGCCCTGGTGGAAGCCGGCACCCCCGTCGTTTCCATCTTCGGCAAGAGCTGGGACCTCCACGTCAAACGCGCCCTCGGCATCACCAACGACGAGAACCTCGTCCTCATCTCCGAAACCGTCCGTTATATCAAGGACCACGGCAAGGAAGTGGTCTACGACGCCGAGCATTTCTTCGACGGCTACATTGCCAACCCCGATTTCGCCCTCCGCACCCTGGAGGCCGCCCATCAGGCCGGCGCCGATGTCCTCTGCCTCTGCGATACCAACGGCGGCACCGTCACCCCGCGTCTCGTGGAAATCGTCGCCGAAGTCCGCCGCCGTTTCGATGGCGTCATCGGCATCCACACTCACAACGATGGCGATCTCGCCGTCGGCAACACGCTGGCCGCGGTGGAAGCCGGGGTTACGCATGTCCAGGGCTGCATGAACGGCTACGGCGAACGCTGCGGCAACGCCAACCTGGCCAGCGTCATCGCCAACCTCGAACTCAAGCTTCCGCACACCACCATCGGCCCCGAGAAACTCGCCGGTCTGGCCGGCGTCTGCCGTTTCATCGCCGAACTGGCCAACCTTCCGCTGCGCAACGACCAGCCCTTCGTGGGGAAAAGCGCCTTCGCCCACAAGGGCGGCGTGCACGTCAGCGCCGTCCTCAAGGACTCCGCCACCTACGAGCACATCAAGCCGGAACTCGTCGGCAACCGCCAGCGCGTCCTGGTCAGCGACCTCTCCGGCCGCGGCAACATCATCTACAAGCTGAAGCAGCACGGTCTGGCCGGCCGCCTGGAAGAAAACACCCGCCGCGAACTCCTGGAGCGCATCAAGCAGATGGAGTACGAAGGCTACGAACTCGAAGCCGCCGAAGGCACGTTTGAGTTGCTGGTCCGCGAGGCCCTCCGCCCCGGCGTGCACTTCTTCGACGTGGAGAGCTACGAAGTCTCAACCCGCGCCGCCGCCAACACCTCCACTTCCACGGCGACCGTCACGGTCAAAGCGCAGGACGATATCCACAGCGCCACCGAATCCGGACACGGCCCCTTCGACGCCCTGCACGTCTGCCTGCGCAAGTGCCTTTCCAAGCTCTATCCGCAGATCGCCGACGTCCGCCTCACCGACTACAAAGTCCGCGTCCTCGATTCCCACAAAGGCACCGCCGCCAACGTACGCGTGCTGATCGAATGGAGCGATCACCGCCGCAGTTGGAGCACCGTGGGCGTCAGCGAAAACGTCATCGAAGCCAGTTGGAAAGCCCTGGTAGACGCCATCCGCCTGGAGCTGATGCGTCTCACCGAAAAAGACGACACCATCGAAAAAGCCGTGGAAGATTACTGCTGGGGCGTCTGACGCATGGGCGGCGGCCGCGCACCTTCCTGGGTAGCCGACCAGGCCGGCCAGTTACGTTTGCGCAGCGCGTTCGAGTTCCGCGATATCGATTTTCTTCATACGAAGCATCGCCTGCACCGCCTTCGGATGTTTGAGGAGGTCGGGCAGGCGTGCGGGCACAATCTGCCACGAGAGGCCAAACTTGTCCTTCAGCCAGCCGCACTGGCTCTCGCTGCCTCCGGCGCAGAGCTTCGTCCAATAGGCATCCACTTCCTGCTGCGAATCGCACCGCACGACAAACGAGACTGCTTCGGTGAATTTGAACATCGGGCCGCCGTTGATCGCGGTGAACTTCTGGCCGTCGAGCTCGAAGCCAATGGTGAGGATGCTGCCCTTTGGCCCGCGGCTGTCGTCGATTGTGCGCAACTCGCCCAGACGTCGCGAGTTTTTGAAAACGGAAAGGTAAAAGTCGACAGCCTCTTCGGCGTTCGAGTCGAACCACAGAAACGGCGTAATGCGGGGAAAGTCTTGGAGAGCACTCATTGAAAGCACCTGCTTTTCTGCTGGCGATATCCTCTCAGCGTATCGAATCGTCGCGTCCGCCTGGGCGCAATCCGAGGGAAGCGACCCGTCCCCACATTGTAGAACATCGGCATGAGAATTTGACCACCAGTGCAGGAGAACAGGAGACATTTTTTACTTTTCGCTTTAGCATGCCGCGGCCCGCGGAAGGTGCACCCGCCATGCCGCGCGGAGCATCATAATCACTGATGCATTACGACGCCATTCTGATCGTCTCTTTCGGTGGACCGGAGCGGCCCGAAGACGTCATGCCCTTCCTCGAAAACGTGCTCCGCGGCCGCCATGTGCCGCGCGAGCGCATGCTCGAAGTTGCCGGGCACTACCAACACTTCGCGGGATCCAGCCCCATCAATCGGCAGTGCCGCGAATTGATCGGCGCGCTCCGCGAACATGTCTCGCTGCCCATCTATTGGGGCAATCGCAACTGGCACCCCATGCTGGCGGATACGGTCCGCCAGATGGCCGCCGACGGCGTCCGCCGCGCCCTGGCCATCGCCACCTCGGCGTACTCCTCTTACTCCGGCTGCCGCCAGTACATCGAGAACATCCGAGCGGCGCGCGCCGCGGCCGGTCCCGCCGCGCCAGCCATCGACAAACTCCCGCCTTTCTGGGGGCACCAGGGCTTCGTCGCCGCCAACGCCGATCGCGTCTCCACCGCCCTGGCGCTCATTCCCGAAGAGCGCCGGCGCGCCGCACGCCTGGTCTACACCGCGCACAGCATCCCGCTTTCCATGGCCGCCACCTGTCGCTATGAGGAACAACTCGTCGAGACCGCCCGGAGGGTCGCCGAACTCGCGTCCCATGACGAATGGGACCTGGTATGGCAAAGCCGCAGCGGCCCACCCACCCAGCCCTGGCTGGAACCCGATATCCTCGACCACCTCCGCGCGCTCGCCGACAACGGCGTCCGTGACGTGGTGGTTTCTCCCCTGGGCTTCCTCAGCGACCACATGGAAGTGATGTACGATCTGGATCATGAGGCCGCCGCACTCTGCCGCGATCTGGGCCTCAACTTCGTCCGCGCCCAAACTCCCGGCACGCACCCCGCGGTAATTGCCATGTTGGCCGACCTGATCGAACAGCGCCAGTCCGCCCCGGATCTGCCGTTATGCGCCCCCGATTGCTGCCCGGCTCCAAGCCGTGTGGCATTATCAACGACGCCATCAGAGCCCCGACCGTAAGGGAGGGGTTGCTTCACAGCCGCGCGCCAGTTTCGCGACAGAATCTAGCTGGCTCTGGATCACTCGACGATGGCGATCTGAATCTGGAGCACCTGCATGGTTGGTTCGACTTGAACAATGAGGAGGCCGGATTTGGCTCCCTTGAGAGCGCGTAGCGTCAGGATGGCCTTGCCGCTCGCGGGTAGCGCCGCACTGTCCAGTTTGGCCTCCACCCCGGTCAATGTCGAGGGCAACGCGAGCGACATCGCGCCCGACGTCCCGTTGGCAATCGTCACCTCCGCCGACTCGCCGACTTTCAGCGTCACCGAGTTCGTGCTCAACTGAATCGCCGCCGCCCTGGGGGACTTGGCAGACGACGGGGACGGCGGTTCGACGATGTTGATCTGAATCGGGAGCATCTGGCCGGTTTGTTCGACTTGAACATTGAGGACGCCGGATCTGGCTCCCTTGGCGGCGCGCAGCGTGAGCACAGCCTTGCCGCCCGCCTGGAGCATCGACTTGTCCAGTTTGGCCTCCACCCCGGGTAAGGTCCCGGACAGAAACAGCGAGGTCAGCCCGGGCGCCCCATTACTGATCGTCACCTCCGCCGATCCGCCGGGTTTCAGGCTCACCGAGTCCTTGTCCAACTGAATCTGCTTGAACAGCGAATCCGCCGTGGGGAGGGCGGCCAGCGATGGCGGCGGTTGGGCGCCCTTGGTGGGATATGCTCCAGGCGCCATCCTGCCCCAGGGAGTATTGAGCAGCGCATCCTGATCCACCCACCAGTACCACTTGCCATCCTCCAGTTTCCAGGCACTCGGGGTAGGCACTTTCATCGGATGATCGGCGAAGCCGGGCATCATGATGTACATTTCGCACACCATCACGGCATTCGCTTTGGTGAAGTTCTCTGAATAGTCGATTCGGGAAAGCTCGCAGGAGAGATACTTGGGCTTATTCCGTGTGTAGAAGAAGTCCTTGGTATCCTCGGCGACCAACCCTTCCGCCTTGCGGAACTCGCCTTTGACGTGGAGGTCAAAAAACTCCTGGACTCGGGCGCGCAGAGCGGCATCGACATCGGCCGGAGGCTTGGGCTTAAACGGATCGTTCGGTTGCGCAAAGGCACAAGCGGCAAGCAGGGCGAACAGAGCGAAGCGGTGCATAACTACCTCTAATTATAGACGCGCCGGCTGACCGCTGCGTCGCGGCGAGTGTGCGACACAGCAGTAAGAGGATTACGCAAATGCCGGCCAATGGAGAGAATCCCAGAGAGGACAGTTTTTGAGGTTGTGGGGTTTCTGCTTGACTCAGGTCGGTGCGGTTGGCAGCAAGTTGTGGGGCGGGCGCCCTCGCCCGCGCG
>JADGNS010000152.1 GCA_017883355.1 Candidatus Solibacter sp. | reverse complement strand
GAGCTCCCATAACTAATCAGTACACTCGAAGATCGTGGATTTGCATCGAAAGTGCAGTAGCGCCGGCATGACATCGCGCCAGATTCAACTCCTGCCTCGGGATTTGGTCGAATGGAGGGAAGCAAAGGGCATCTCCCTGCGCCAGATTATCGAAACAACCAAGATCAGTCCGCGCTACCTGGAAGCGATCGAGCGCGGTGATTTTCGTAAATTACCGGGCGGAATCTACAGCGAAAGCTATATTCGGCAATACGCGCTGGCGATAGGCGATTTCGACAATGTCCTGCTCGACTACTACCACAGCATATTCGTGGAGGCCTGTCCCACAGCGGACGTTACTGGCCGGCGGTGGTGGGATTGAGGGCGTAGCGTAGCGCGCGTATGCGCTCTTCGGAGCCGGCGAACAGATTGTCGGGGAACTTCCGGAAGGCCAGCATCTGGTTGTAGATGGCGCCTTCCTGACTGACGTTCAAGGCCAGGCCCGCCATATATTGCAGGCGCAGATTGCCATCGCGATTGATCTCCGCGCCGGCCAGCCAGGGGCGCAGATCGGGCTCCTGGCCGGCGTAGGTGGCGAGCAACTGCACGGCGTCGCCGAAGCCCACCTCACGCAGGCTGGCGGCGACGCGCGCGCCTTCGGGACGATCGAGGCGCGCCTGCATGGCGTCCACGTCGATCCTGGCGGGATCGACCTGTCCCATCAACACGAGGTCGTAGCCGCCGCCGGAAATATCGTTGCCCCAGATGGTGCCGTTGGGGAAGGCGTCGAAGAAGGTGGCGATCTCGCTCTTCACGGTTTGGGGGTCGCTCTCATAGAGGGGCACCCACTGGGTGATGACGCCACCGGGATTGAGGTGCAGCTTCACGAGTTCGAAGTACTCCTTGGAATACAGGGTGGCGCTGCCCTTGACCCAGGGGTGGATGGGGTCGCTGGTGATGATGTCGAATTTCTCCGAGGTGGTGAGCACGAAGTGGCGGGCGTCGTCATAGATCACCCGGGTGCGCGGATCGTTCACCACGAAGTAGTTCTGCGGGCCGAAATATTTGGTGGCGGTGGGCGGAATCAAGGGCTCCATCTCGCAGATCACGATGCGCTTCACCTCGGGGTGCACGACGAACGATCCGGCGGTGACGCCCGCGCCGAAGCCTACGATGAGCACCGATTTCGGGTCTTTGTGCACCAGGGCCGGGAGGTGTCCCAGCATACGTTGGAGGCGCATGTCGTAGGACTCGGTGGATGCCTCTACCTTGCCGCTGACATGGAATTGGATGGCGCCATCGTCCCACCTGGTAATGGCAATGGAGGAGTTGATGCCTTCGCCGGTGAACAGCACCTCGGAGCGGCCGAGCGACGTCATCATGCGGCGGCCGTAGGCGATGAGATTGCCCGGCACCGGGGAGACGGTGTCCGCCAGGAGGAGCGCGAGGGCCGCGGCGGCGCCTATGGCGAGCGCGTTGGTGAGGCGGAACGGCCGCAAGAGCGGGGCCAGCATCAGCAATCCGCTGACGGCCAGGGTAGCGATCAACACGGCCTGGCTCGACCCGGTGCCGATCCACGGGATGAGAATCATGCTGGAGCAGAGCGCGCCGACAATCGCGCCGCCGGTATTGGCCGCGTAGATGCCGCCCACGAGGCGGCCGGGGTCTGTCTCGACGGTAGCGGCGGCCGCCAGCGCCAAGGGAAAGCTGGCGCCCCACAAGAGCGCGGCGGGGAGGAGCGCCCACAAGCAGCGCACCATGTCGATCTGGAAGGTGTACCACGGGCTGGTGGAAAGCAGCGGATTGATGGGCCAGAACGGCAGGGAATGCGAGAGCATGTAGGCGGTCCACGCCACCGCACAGGCGAGCAGCATCTGGCTCCAGCCGAGGAGCGCCTTGGGATGGCGCGCGCCGCGGGCGAGCATCGCGCCCGCGGTGCTGCCCGTGCCGATGCCCACCAGGAAGACCGACAGGATGATGGAGAAGGTGTAGACGGTGGCGCCCAGCATGAGGCCGAGGAGGCGCGTCCAGATGACTTCGGCGCCGAGCGCGGTGGCGCCGGAAAGCGCGATGGTCAGGTAGACCGGCCACGCTCCGGAGGCGATGGCCGGTTTGGCGTCGTCGGCCGCGGTGTGTTGGGGAGCGCGTTTGGCCAGGGAGAAACTGAGCAGCCCCACGGTCACATTGATGGCCGCAGCCACGAAAGTGGCGGTGGCCATATCGAACACGCGCAGCAGGTAGAAGCCGGCCAGCAGGCAGCCCAAGACCGCGCCCACGGTGTTGGCGCCGTAGAGCAGGCCGAGCATGCCGACGCCTTCCGGCGAGGCCTTGATCCAGCGGGACGCCGCGGGCAGGGACGAGCCCATGAGGAAGGTGGGGGGCAACAGGCAGAGACCGCTCACCAGAGCGCGCAGCAGGATGGCGGGCATCCCGTGCCCCACCGCGGAGGTGTATACGGAATCCACCAGTGGCATGAGGAAGAGCACCAGAATCCCGCAGGCGCCGATGCCGAGTTCCAGCTTGCCGTAGACGCGCAGGGGATGCTGCCCGCCGAGTTTCAGGCGCGGCAGCAGGAGGCTTCCCAGGCAGAGGCCGCCCATGAAAGTGGCCAGCAAAACGCCAAGCGACACCGCGCTCGACCCGATCACCAGTTGCAGCAACTGGTACCAGACGATTTCATAGATCAGGGCGGAGCACCCGCTGCCGGCGAACAACAGCAGGAGCAAGGGCAAATGACGGCGCGCACCGCCACTGGGGACGGGGGGAAGTGGGTTCTGTGGGGCCAAGTCGCATGATATCTCACCTGGACTGTTCCCAGCCCGCGCACCCGGCGTAGTGATGCGAATGGTGAGGCTCTTTGGACGCTATGAATTCGTATACTAATCTTTACGCGAACACTCTCATGAAACGCTTGCTGCTGCCCGTCGCCATCGCACTGGTCCTGGCTTTTGGACTGGTCCTATCCGCCCAGGACGCCGGCCTGGTCCTGCGCACCTCGGTCACCTACAACACGCAGAAAGCCACGCTTCCGCTGAGCGGCGACCAGCGCCGACAGGCCGACGAGTTGTCGCGCGAAGCCCAGCAAGCCAGCCAGGCGGGCAAGTACGGCGACGCGCTTCGGTCTTTGCATCACGGTCTGGCCGTAATGCGGAACGTGGCGTGGACGCCGGCGTTCGAGTTCGCCTCCTCGCTACAAGGCAAACTCGATCACGCCATCGTCGAGCCGGGCGGGCAAGTCACCGTCACACTAACGCCGCTCTACGCGAGCGCGCGCGCCGCGGATCTCAAGCTGAGCGGCTCGCTGGTGCTGGTCCCGGTGAGCAAGGATGGCCCCGGGGAGAAGCCCCTCGGCGGCGCGGTGGCGGTGGCCGCGGCGGCAGTTCCTTTCACCACGCGCGTCGCGCTGCCGGAGACGCCCGCCGGCGATTACACCGTCGAAATCCGCCTGGCGGCCGATGGCGATCCGCCGGCGGCTATTGCCCGCGCCGCGTTCGTGAAGAATCTGGCCTTGCACATCGACACGCTCGCCGAGAGCGTGGGGAAATTGCGCGCGCGCCTCGCCAAGGCTCCGAAGAAAGACGGCCTCGCCAGCGCGGAATACGCCCTGGCACTCTTCGAGCGCGCCGACGCGGGGGACTTCAATCCGGCGCGGGTGAATTTCCGCGAGGAGTTCGGGGCCGCCAACGTGATTCTGGGCGCCCTGGAAGCCGGCAAGGAGCCGTTTGCCGGCAAGCGCGGCGATTCGCGCCGGGCGTACCGTTCCGCGGTGGACAACACGCTCCAGCCCTACCGGCTCTTTATTCCCGAGTCATACGATGCAGCCAAACCCGGGCCGCTGCTGGTCGCCCTGCACGGCATGGGCGGCGACGAGAACAGCCTGTTCGACTCATACGCCAATGGCCTCCTGAAGCGCGAGGCCGAGCGGGTCGGCTTCCTGGTGGTCTGCCCCAAAGGCCGCGATTCCGCCTCGATGTATCGGGGCGCCGCGGAGCAGGACGTGCTCGACGCGATGGCGGATGTGGAGCGCACCTACCACGTGGATGCCGCGCGGATCTATCTGATGGGCCACTCGATGGGAGGCTATGGCACCTGGAGCATCGCGATGGACCATCCCGATATCTTCGCGGCGCTGGGACCCATCTCCGGCGGCGGAGCGCCAGCCGGGATGATCAAAATCCGCCACATCCCCGCGTACGTCGTCCACGGCGATGACGACCGTACGGTTCCCGTCGCCCAATCGCGCAACATGGTGGAAGCGGGCAAGAAAGCCGGCGCTGAAATCGTTTATGTGGAAGTGCCGGGCGGAAGCCACGTGAGCGTGGCCGCCCCGGCTTTTGGCGCGATGCTCGACTTCTTCGCCCGGCAGAAGCGCGCGGAGCACCAATAGCGGCAGCACGAAGTACTGCAGTGTCCCCGAAATAGATGGGCGCACGGGCAACGGAAAAGGCCGCTGAAAGGCGGCCTGCAGCCAAGATTGGCTGCCCCACGCGCTAGCGCTGCCCGTTCATGCGCTGCACGATGATCTTCTTGGCGCTTTCCAGCAGGGCGGAAGCCTTCGGCATCATGTCGACGGCCTTCTCCACTTCGGGGTCCGTGCGCGCGAACATGGCATCGCTCTCCTCCACGTTGAACGCCGTGGTGTACATTTCCTTGGCGAGATAGCGCTTGATCCAGTCGCGATTCCTGTCGAAGTCGGCGTCCGTGAACACCGTGCCGTGGCTCTTCAGGTAGCTCTTCAGGTCGACGAGCATTTGGTCGTCGGGCATCCAGGCCTTGGGCAGACTGGCCGGGTGGGTCCCGAAGTAGGACCGGGTGAAGTTGAACAGCCCGTTGCGATACAGTTCCACCTGGAAGCGATCCAACTTGACGGTTTCGTATTTCTCGTCCGGCCGGATGCCGCCGCCGCCGTATACGGTCCGCCCGCCCTCGGTCATCTTGACATCCACCGGGTTGAGGGCATTCTCATCGCGGTGGAAGTAGTATTCGTAGAAGCTCTTTTTGGAGTAATCGCGCTGGATCAAACGCCCGCTGGGGGTATAGAAATGCGCCCAGGTCAACGCCAGGCCGGTGTTGTCGCTGAGGGGATAGACCGTCTGCACCAAGCCCTTGCCGAAGGTGGTTTCTCCCAGGATCAGCGCGCGGTCGTGATCTTGCAAGGCGCCGGAGACAATCTCCGCCGCCGACGCCGAATAGCGATTCACCAGCACGACCATGGGATATTCGCGGCCGTGGTTGCCGTGCTCCGCCACGAAGGCCTTCTCGGGAGCGGAACGCCCGCGATGGGACACGATGAGCGCGTTCTTGGCCAGAAAATGATCGGCCACGGCGACACCCTGATTGAGCAGGCCGCCGGGGTTCTCGCGCAAATCGAGCACCAGTCCCTTGATGCTGTTCTCGCCCAACCGCTTCAGGTTGTCTTCCATTTCCCGGCCGGTGGTTTCGCCGAAACTGAGGATCTTGAGATAGGCGTACCCCGGCTTGATCCAGAAGGCGTCCTGCACGCTTTTGCGGCTGATTTCGTCGCGGACCACGGTGAAGGTCAAGTAGTCGGGCGCACCTTCGCGCGAAATCACGATCTTTACCGGCGTCCCGCGCGGCCCCCTCAGCAGGTCCGCGATTTCGGTAGTATTCAGGCCCTCGGTGGATTTATCGTTCACGGAGACCAGGATGTCGCCCGGGCGAATCCCGGCCTTGTAGGCCGGCGAACCGGGGAAAGGCGCCTTGACGGCGGTCTTGCCGTTGGGCTGGGGGCCGACCTGCATGCCGACGCCGTAGTAGTGTCCCTTCTGCTCTTCGCGCATCAACTGGTATTCGCGCGCATCGAAGAAGCTGGAGTGCGGGTCGAGGGTGCGCAGCATTCCGGGAATCGCGCCCTTGTAGACGGTTTTATCGGCGCTGACTTTGTCGGCGAAGTTGGCTTCCACGAGGGAAAGCACCTTGCCGAAATTCCGCACGTCGTTGTCGAGGTCTTCCGAGGCCGCGGCGGCGGAGGCCACTTCCAACTTCGGCCCATAAAAGCCGCCCGCAATCGAGCAGGCAAACACGATCACCGGCAAAAGAAACAGCGAGCGCCTACGGGCCATACGGAATTCGTCCTTAAGCGAAGTATAACGTACCTATGGAATGAGACGCGCCAAGCCGCCTTTTGGCTACGTCATTTGGCTACGTCATTTGCCTGCGTCATTTCGCGGCGGACCGCGTCCAGAACACCGTTGACGAACTGCACGGATTCCTCGCCGGAGAACTTGCGCGCCAACTCAAGGGCTTCGTCGATGGTTACCGGCGCGGGCGTGCCGCCATGCGTCATTTCGTACACCGCGAGGCGCAGGATATTGCGATCGACCGCGGGCATGCGCTCCATGCGCCAGTGCTCGGCGTGGCGCGTGATGCGGCCGTCAATCTCGGTCAGGAACTCCACGGTGCCGCGCACCAGGTCCACCACGAACGGGTCGCGTTCCAACTCTTCCTCGGAGTAGAGGGCGTCGTAATAGGCGTCGATGGCTTCTTCCACGGGCTGCTTACGGGCATCCCAGATGAACAGGATCTGTAGCGCGCGCTGCCGGGCTCGACGGCGGGAAGCCATTTAAGTGGCCTGCCGCAAGGTACGCAGGAGGTTGGCCATTTCGATGGCGGTCATGGCCGCGTCGAAACCCTTGTTACCGCCCTTGGCGCCGGCGCGATCGATCGCCTGTTCGAGGGTGTTGGTGGTGAGCACCCCGAAGGCCACCGGAACCCCGGTCTCCGACGCGACATGAGCAATGCCTTTGGCCGCTTCCGCGGCTACATAATCGAAGTGCGGGGTATCGCCGCGGATCACGGCGCTGAGGCAGATGATGGCGTCGTAGCGGTGCTGCCGCGCGACTTCGCCGGCGATCATGGGGACTTCCCAGGAGCCGGGGACCTTGATGACATCGATCAAATCCGGGCTGCCGCCGGCGCGCGTCAGGGCATCCATCGCGCCGCCGAGCAGGCGTTCCGTGATGAAACTGTTGAACCGGCTCACGACAATCGCAAAGCGCAGTCCGGCCGCGGATAACTGTCCTTCAAATACTTTCGACATATTTCACTTTCCTGTAAACGCCGCACGCCGCTTCTCCAGAAACGCGCGCGTACCTTCCTTGCCGTCTTGTGTTGCCGCGCTAACGCCGAATGCCGCAGCCTCAAAGCGCAGGCCTTCGGCGAGCCCGCAACCGAGACCGGTATCCACCGCGTCCATGACCAGCCCCAGCGCCAGGGGACCGTTGGCCAGCACTTTAGCCAGCCAGGCGCGGCAATAATCCAGCAACTCGGCCTGCGGCACGACGGCATTCACCAGGCCGATGCGGAACGCCTCCGCGGCCGGAACGGGGTCGCCCGCCAGCAGCAGTTCCAGGGCGCGCCCGCGGCCCACCAGACGCGGCAAGCGCTGCGTGCCGCCATAGCCCGGGATGATCCCCAGTTTGACTTCCGGCTGCCCCAGACGCGCGTTATCGCTGGCGAAGCGAACCGTGCAGGCCATGGCCAGTTCCAGCCCTCCCCCCAGTGCAAACCCGTTCACCGCGGCCACTGACGGCTTGCCGCACGTCTCCAGTTGACGGAACACCGCCTGGCCGCGCTGTGCGAAGGCGCGCGCATCGTAAGGCGAAAGCTCCGCCAGTTCGCGGATGTCGGCTCCCGCGACGAAGGCCTTCTCTCCCGCGCCGGTGAGGACGGCCGCACGGATGGCCGGATCGCTGGCCAGGCGGCCGAAAGCGTCGCCCAGTTCGCCGATTACGGCGCCAGAGAGCGCGTTGAGCTTCTCCGGCCGGTTGACCGTGAGCAGAGCGATGCCGCTCTCCTCCACCTGGAAGAGGATGTGGCTGTAAGGCATTCAAAATCAGTTTAGCACCCGAATTTCCGCGGGGCTGCTCTTCTTCGGAATGTTGCGACCAACCAGTAGTCCCCTCAACGCAGAGGCGCAGAGAACACAGAGGAAGCGCAGAGAAAACCAAGAGAATGAACTCTCCTCAACAGCGCTTTCCCCTCTCCTTGTCTTCTCTGCGTTTATCTCTGCGCACTCTGCGTCTCTGCGTTGAAGAGGGATTTCTCGACCCGCGCTTACCGTCTCACTTCAGCATGGGGAATAGCTGGCGCACGCGCGCTTCGTTGGGCTGTGTGCCGTATTCGCAGATTTCGAAGGCCTCGTAATAGCGGGCGGCGTTTCCCTTTTCGGCGCCATACCACTTTACGAGCGACGCCCGAACGGCGGGTGAGGCTTCGCGGGTGCGGGCGCGCTTCAGCCAGGCCTTGCGCTCCGCGGGGTCCTTGGGGACTTCCGCGAGGGTGCCCGCTACCCAGGGCAGCCATTCGTAGAACTGCGACACGTGGGAATCGAGCGCGGCGATTTTCTTGTCGATGGTGTCATCG
>JADGNS010000151.1 GCA_017883355.1 Candidatus Solibacter sp. | reverse complement strand
CGCCCAACAGGACGCTCGCCAGCGCCGTGCCCGCCTCCTCGCCCGGATACCAGGCGGCCAGAATCGCAGGGACGTTTTCGCGGGCCCATTTGACGGAGACCGGCCCGCCGCTCATGACGATCGCGACGGTCTTCGGGTTGGCCTTGAACACAGCTTCGAGCAACTGCTCCTGGGATCCCGGGAGATCGAGGCTCTTGCGGTCGCGTCCTTCGGCTTCGACCCTCAGGTTGGTGCCCAGGAACAGAATGGCCACATCGGATTTGCGCGCCAGGTCGGCGGCCTGCTCGATTCCGCCCGGCTTGGCAGGCTCCAGAATATCGCATCCAGGCGCGTACTCCACCTGAACTCCGGCGCCCAGTTTCGCCCGTATGCCATCGAGCGGGCTGACAATGCGCGGCTTGGCGCCATAGTAGTTCCCGGTTTCGAACTTGTCCGCCTGCGGTCCGATCACCGCGACCGTCTTGAGCTTCGCCTTATCCAGCGGGAGGAAACCGTTGCTGTTCTTCAGCAGGACGATGGATTCCAGCGCGGTCTTCAACGCCAGCTCCCGGTGCGGCGCCGATTCGATGACCTCCGGCCCGAGTTTGCTGAACGGCACCATTTCCGGCGGGTCGAACGCGCCCAGCCGGAACGCCACGCGCAGGACGCGCGTCAGCGCCTGGTTCACCACCGCCTCCGTCACCAGTCCGTTGCGTACGGCCGCGGGCAGGTTCTGTTCGTAGAAGTTGTCGTCCATGTCGCAGCCGGCCGTGATGGCCTTGGCCACCGCGACCTCGATCTTGTCGGTGATCTTGGAGCCCTGCACCAGGCTGCTATTGACTCCGCCCAGGTCGCTCACCACGAAGCCGTCGAAGTTCCACAGGCCTCGCAATACGTCCGTCAGCAAATAGGGATTCGCAATGTTGGGCACGCCATTCAACTCGTTGTACGACGCCATCACCGATTGCGCATGGCCTTCCACGATGCCGGCCTTCCAGTGGGGCAGCCAGTATTCCATCAGGATCCGCTCGGGCACTCGGGCAGAGAGACTGTGGCGGTCGGTCTCCACGTTGTTCACCGCGAAATGCTTCAGGGTGGATGCCACCTTCAGGTACTTCGGATTGCTGCCCTGCAGACCTTGCACGTAGGCCACGGTAATGCGGCCGGCAAGGTAAGGGTCTTCGCCGAAGCATTCCTGGATGCGGCCCCAGCGCGGGTCGCGGCTGATGTTGATTACCGGCGAGCGGTAAACCAAGCCGTGCTTGGAGCGCGGCCCGTCGGCGGCGATATTGTAGAGCGCCCGAGCCTCGTCGCTCATGGCGTCGGTGATCGTCTTGATCAGCGCGGGGTCCCAGGTTGCCGCCATACCGATGGCGGTGGGGAAAAGCGTGGTGGGCTGCTTCGACCAGACGCCGTGGAGCGTCTGGTTCCAGCCGCCCCAGGCGGGAATCTGCAACCGGTCGTTGCGCGAAGAGAGGTGGTTCAACTGTGCGGCTTTCTCTTCCAGCGTCATCCGCGAGATGACGTCCGCGATGCGGCGCTCCACGGGTTGCGAGGGATCCAGGTACACCGGCTTCCCGCCTTGGGACTGAAGCGGAGCCACCGCCAGAACAGCCAGCGCCGCGGCAATTCGTACTGCCTTCATCGTCGTTCCTTTCCGCTTTCAGGCGGGGTGCCCTCTGGGCCGACCCCATTCACAAGGGCATTCTTTGGTGAGGCAGGCTTCAGCCTGTCAATCCGAGCGAAGCTCGGACTTTCTTCCTTCAACTCTACTTCCCCATTCGTATCAGGGACACACCGTGCCGGGGCAGTGAGAATTGAAGATGGATCCGGCCGCCTTCGGACGCGATCCGGCGAGGCGATTCCAACAGTTGCAGTTGGCCCGCCTTTTCGAGTTCGGCGTACTGCGCGGCAGTGGGTTTCTGGGGAGACCCCATTTTCTTCCAGTGCTCGTACGAGTTGCTGAACTCGTTGTCCACGCGATAATGCTGCACCAGAAACTGGCCCGCGGGAAGGCCCGCGACCGTCAGGTCGATCGCCGCCTCGGGACCCGGCTTGCCGGAGTCATGGTAGTGCGAAACCAGTACGGCAACCGTACCGGCCTCCGCGCTCGCCATGGCATGAATGTCGGGCTGGCCTTTCACGCCGCCGGCCAACATGGAATCGAGTGTCGCCGCTCCCGGATTCACTACCGCGAGGCGGTCTCCCTTCATCATGCCGAGCATGCGAAACACGCTGAGCACAGGCTTGTCGATACCGTTGGTAGCGAGATCCCGGAATCCGTCGAAGTACGGCTGGTCTTCAAACTCGAAGGCCCACGTGACCGCACCCAGCAGGTTGACGCCGTGTTTGGCGGCCAAATCCAGGTGGCGCGGCATGACCGCGCCGGTGTAGCTCGAGTACATTACGCCGTTGCGGTACGCGTTCTGCGGATAGACGCGCGAAGAGCAGGCGGCGCAGCCTTCGGGGTCGGATTCCCCGATGATAATGGGACGGCCTTTCAGTTCCGGCATCGAGGCAATGATCTCGAAGCCCTTGTCGAGGTCGCGAAGCTGGTTCTCGATCCCCATCACTACGTTGCCTTCCACGAACTTGGGCGAGCCCTTGGCGTGGAAGCTCATAAAATCGAGCGGCGAGCCGGTCTTGCCGGTGGCGTAGTTCTTGCCCCGAATCGCGTGGTCCAGGAAATTGCGCAGGAACGTTGCCGCGTTGGCGCTGGCCGGACCGGTGGAGTCCGGTCCGCCCACGCGGGCCGCCGGCAGCGCGCGCTTCACGGCGTCGGCTGCATAGTCGTAGAGCTTGTGATATTCCTCGGGCGTGCCTTTCCAGTAGCCTATATTCGGCTCGTTCCAGACCTCCCAAAGCCACGACTCCACTTCCGTCCTGCCGTATTTCTGCACGCAGTGCCGCACCCACTGGTAAACCAGTTCGCCCCACTTGGCATAGTCCTTGGGCGGATAGGCCCAGCCGGTGTAGATGTCGTTGTAGTTGTCGCCGGGCTTCCAATGGTGGCGATAAGGTTCCGGGTGCGAAGAGAGGGCCTGCGGCATGAAGCCGATCTGCACCAGCGGCTTCATCTTCCGTTCCATGTAGGTGTCGAAGATGCGGTCCGTGATGGTCCAGTTGTAGATCGGTTTGCCGTTGGCGTCCTCGGTGTAAGCGTTGGTAGAGCCCCATTTGAGGGCGGCCTCACCATCGCCCGTCACCAGCAGGCTGTGCACGCGCACATAGACCGGCACGGAACTGGCCGCGGCGAATTCGCTCAGCAGTTTCTTGCCGTCCTTCATGTAGGTGTAGTTGGGTTCGTCATGACCGACGAAGGACCAGATCGGTTTCAGTGGACCGGTGCGCTTGGCCGCGTCCACCTGAATCGATATGGGTTGCGCCGCCGCCGGTCCAACCACCGCGGCGGCGCACAGGCCGAGTACAGCGAAATTCAGTCTTGTCATTGGACTAGAACGTGAGCTTCAGGGCCACTTGCATCTGTCGCGGCGCGGTGGCAGTGCTGGTAACGCGCCCCACGGTACTGGTATCGAGGGTAGAGTTCGGCGCCGCGAAACTCGGGGTATTCGGCAGGTTGAACACCTCCCAGCGGAATTGGAGTTTCGACCGCTCGCGGATCTGGAACTGTTTGAACAGCGAGAAGTCGATGGTGCGCAGGATGTCGGGGTTGAGGATGCGCAGGCCGGCGTTGCCGTAAGTGAAGTTAGGCGCGGCGACGAAGTCCGCCGGGTTGAACCACTGCGCCAGCGTCGGGCTGGCGGCTTTCCCCGAACCGATGCGGTTGGGCCGCTGCCCGCCAACGCCTGAGTTGGCGACATCGCGCGACATAGTGACGGTGTACGGCACGCCGCTGCGGAAGATCATGATGCCCTGCATTTGCCAGCCGCCGATGACGCCGTTGACGAATGGGTTAGCGCTCCCGGCGATTGCCTTGCCTTTGCCGAACGGCAGTTGGTAGCCGAAGCTCAAGGAGAAGCTGTGCGGCACCTGGTATTCGGACGGTCCTCTCTCGAGGGCGTAGCGTCCGCCCACCGCGGGGGTATTGGTGACCCACAGGCTCTTGGCGTAGGTGTACGAAGTGAGGAACCATAGCCCGGCGGTCAGACGGCGCTCGAACTTCGCCTGCAGGGCATGGTAGGTGGTGGAGACATCCGACGAGATGTAGCCAAAGCTGGCGAAACGGGGGAACGGACGGCGGGCCTGCACCGCGCCGGGACCGGCGTCCGGTATATTGAGCGCGTCGTTGCCGGCGATGTGCGTGCCCTTGTTGCCGACGTATTCCAGGTCGACCACCATGTTCTTCGCCACCTGCTGCTGGACCCCGAAGCTCCAATGCTGGTCGTAGCCCATTTTCAGATGGGGGGACTCGGGGCCGAGGGCGACGGTGGAGTTGGGAGAACCGAGCGGCGCGCCGAGATAGAAGTCGGCGAAGGTGCGATTCGGGACCACGCCCTGATCGTTGGCCGCGCTGTCCTGCAGAAGGAACGGCGGCATATTCAGATTGACGCGGCCATCCGTATATTCGCCTTCGTAGAAGATGCCGTACCCGCCGCGTACTACCGTGGTCTCGCCGAACGGACGCCAGGCGAAACCGAAACGCGGGGCAATCTGCTTCATGTCGGTAGTGTTGATGTTGTAGGGCAGACCCGCCTCGCTGCTCGTCTGAATGAGGCTCTTCAGGTAGCCGTAGGCGGTGGTGGCGGCAGGCTGCGCGCCCAGATCGATGACGTTGGTACGGCTGGCGACGATGATAGGCCGGGCTTGTGTGCCATCGAACGTGCCGGTCTGGCCGCGGAATGGGCTGGCCCACGGGGTGTACTCGTAGCGCAGTCCGATGTTGAGCGTCAGCCGGCTCGACAGCTTGATGTCGTCCTGCACGAAGCCGTGCCAGGCCGTATAGGCGCCGCCGAAGGTGTCGGAGGGGAACCCACGGCCGCCCGTGTTGGGCAGGCCGAGCACCCAGTCCGCAATCGAATCGCCGGTTCCGGTGGCCTTGGCGGGGTTCTGCGTGTTCTGGCCGTTGAAGGTCCACTGGCCCATGTAGTTCTTGCTGTCGGTGCCGAGCCACTGGTAATGACGCATTTTGACCCCGAACTTGACCACGTGCCGGCCCTTAATCCAGGTGAGGTTGTCGTTGAACTCCAGCGTGAACCGGTCCTGCGTTTTCGGACGCTGATCGAAGGTGGACCCGCTGATGCCCGCGTAGCCGCTCCAGGCGAAGTCGGGGAAGGAACCGACGTCGAAGGACCGCTTGAGCGTCTCCATACCCGTGACGCCGGCGTCCTTGTTGAAGTCGCGTCCCAGCAGATACGGCGAGAGGTGAATGGCGCCGTAGAGCATGTTGGAGCGGAACTCGTTCAGCATGCTGGGGCTGAGATTATTCGTGACACTGACCGTGTAGTTCTGGCCGCGGGTGCCGGACTGGGCGATGCCCAGCGGCGGTGTGCCGCCCGGTTCCCCGAGGTTGTTGTTGTTGATGCTATAGCGGAAGAAGACTTTGTTGCGGTCGTTGATGGTGTGGTCGATGCGCGCGGTGTACTGATCTTCGTTCACGGACGTCGAAGGCGAGAAAGTGAAGGTGCCGCCTGGCGTAGCCACCGTGGTCAGGTACGGGTTGAAGAATGCAGCCTGGGATGAGAGGCGGTTGGTGGGGATGCGGTTGCCGGCGAAGGGCTGGCGCGTGCCGTTGGCGGTGGTGGCAGGGTCGTAGATGATGTTGGCGATCGCGCTGAAGTCGCCCGTCAGCATGGCCGCGGTGGGACTGGTGCGGCTCACCACGTTGCCCTGGCGCTCGCGCGTGCCCTCGTAATTGAAAAAGAAGAACGTGCGGTTCTGCCCGTTATACACGCGGGGGAAATACACCGGCCCGCCGAGCGACACGCCGAACTGGTTGCGCTTGAGCAGATCGCGAGTGGCGCCGAAGAAGTTGCGCGAATCGAGCTTCTCGTTGCGCAGAAACTCAAAGAGCGTGCCGTGCACCGCATTCGTGCCGCTCTTGGTAGTGGCGTTAAAAAAACTGCCCGAGCGGTTGTGCTCGGCGGAGTAGGCGTTCTGCTGGACGCTGAACTCCTGCAAGGCGTCCACCGACGTCTGGATCCAACTGCCACCCTGGTGCTGCTCGGTGGTGTCGGTGCCGTCGAGGTAGTAAGAGACCTGGCGTCCGCGCACGCCGCTGATAGTGGTGCCGTTCACGAACTCGGGCCGTATGCGCGTGACATTGCCGGTGCCGGGGAGCAGCACGACCCCCGGCGTGAGGCGGGCGAGTTCGGCGAATCCGCGGCCGTTGAGTGGCAGGTCGGTGAGTTGGTTGTTCGTCATCACATGCCCGAGACTGCCCGACTCGGAATTCAGCAGCGGGGCCGTGCTGTTGACCTCCACCATCGTGCTGGCTTCACCGATGGACAACTCGAAATCCAGCGTCAGGTCCTTGCCGACCTGCATTTCGATGCCGGCGCTGAGGCTGGTCTTGAAGCCCGGCGCCGTAGCGCTAACATCGTAAACGCCCGGGTTAAGTGCCGGAATGACATAGCCGCCCATCCCGTTGGTGCTTAGCTTATGAGCGACTTTGGTGTCCTTATTGGTGACGAGTAACGTCGCGTTGGGGACCACCGCTTTGTTCGGATCGTAGACCGTGCCGACGATTCGTCCGGTTTGGATTTGACCCAGCAGGACCTGGGTGAAGATCAGTGCTGAGATCACTGCGATCGGAATGTTTGTGGCTGCAATCGTAAATGGTGACGCGACGAGGCGTTTCATGCTCGGCTTCCTTCTTCGGGCTGTGTCGAAGGGACAGGCTGCGGGCCTGTCCGGACGGTTCCCCGATATTTAAACATCAGACAACCAGATAATCTGATTTGAAGATTGAGTATAATGGGGCCATAAACTGATGTCAATGCCGAGTTTAAAACCCGTTTCGCGAGTCACCCTGGGCGAGCAGGTCACCCAGCAGCTCGCCGGACAGATCTCCGAAGGACGTTGGCGCCCGGGAGACAAACTGCCATCCGAAGGCGAGCTGTGCGCCACCTTGGGCATCGGCCGCTCCACCCTGCGCGAGGCCCTGAAATCGCTGGCTTTCGTCGGAATGGTGCAGATGCGGCCAGGAGAGGGAACGTACGTCCTCAATGGCACTCAACCCCTGGTCGACCGGCTCCGCGGGCACGGGGTCTTGAAAACCGAAAAGGAACTGCAGGACGTGGGCGAAGCGCGGCTGATCCTGGAAACGGAGCTCGCGGCGCTGGCTGCCGAACGGCTGGATCCCGCGGACCTCGAGAAGCTGGAAGAGATTCTCGCGCAGATGAAGCAGAGCCTGGGTGGAGAGGGCCGCGAATATGCCGCCCTGGACGTGGAATTTCACCTGGCCGTGGCGAAATGCTCCAAGAACCAGTTGCTTCATGAATTGCTGACGCCGATTCGCGGCGTACTGCAGGAGTTCATAGCTAAATCGCAAGAACTGCCCGGCATTACGCACGAAGCCCACGAACACCATACGAAGATCCTGGCTGCGCTCCGCCAACGCAATCCCGAGAAGGCGAGACGGGCGATGCGGGCCCATCTCCAGACCTGTGACAAGGCGTTCACGCTGTTGGGCAGGATTTCCGCGGCCGAGCCGACTGCCCGATAAGTTAGATAGAAGACATCCGCATCCTAATTTGCTATAGCTTGTATCAGCTCCAAGGAGAAGCAAGGTGTGAGCGATCGAGCTTCCGTTCTTCGTGCCGCATTGCAGCGCAGAAGGGCACTGGTGGTGCCGGGGTGCCATGACGCCCTGAGCGCCAAAATCATCGAACGCGCCGGGTTCGAAGCCGTCCAGATTAGCGGTTTCGGTCTTGCCGGGAGCCTGCTGGGCAAACCGGATGTCGGCCTGGTCGAAATGAAAGACATCCTCGATTTCACCGGACACATCGCGCGGGCCGTGTCGATACCCGTGATGGCCGACATCGATACCGGCGGCGGCAACGCGCTGAACGCCGCCTCCATCACGGAGCGCCTGCTCGCGATGGACATGGCCGGAGTCAACATCGAAGATCAGATATTCCCCAAACGCTGCGGCCACATGGAGGGCAAGCAGGTGATCCCCGCCGACGAGATGGCGGGCAAAGTCAGGGCCATGGTCGATGTGCGCCGCCGCCTTGGGAAGGATATCGTGATCAACGCCCGCACCGATTCCTATGCCGTGCACGGACTTCGAGAAGCCATATTCCGCGCCAACTTTTACCTGGATGCGGGCGCCGACCTGGTGTTCATCGACGGCATCGGCACGCGCTCCGATATCGAGCACGCCGTGCGCGAGATTCACGGTCTGCTCTCGGTGAACCTCATGGATGGCGTTACCGGAGTCAAGACCGAGCTCGTCTCCATCCCGGAACTGGCTGCCCTGGGCGTCGCCCG
>JADGNS010000150.1 GCA_017883355.1 Candidatus Solibacter sp. | reverse complement strand
CCCGCCCCGATAAGAAGGGGATTGAAACTGGAATTCCCACTCGCCATCGTCGGAGCCGTCCTTAATGGGAGCGCTCCCGCCCCGACAAGAAGGGGATTGAAACTAGATCACCGTCTTTGTTGAAGTACGGAGGCATACAACCGAGAGCGCTCCCGTACTCTGTCGGGACGGATTCAACGCCGACTTTGCTCTGGTGTTTGGGTGGGAACGCGGCGCAGGGCAAGCCCGCGGTGAGCGCTCAGTTACAGAATACGGTAGCATACCGTATATGGAGCCAAGACTCTCCGTTGCGCCCGCCAAGCGCCAGGAGATCATTCGATGACCGCCGACAAACAACACGCCCACGCACTGCTCGACCGCGTTCCCGCCGATCAGATGATCGCCGCCGTGCGTTTCCTGGAGTTCCTGCTGCTCGCTCCGGTGGACCGGGCCCTGGCAACCGCGCCGTTGGAAGACGAAGAGATCGGCGAGGAGGAAGAGGCGGCGGTAGCCCGTTCCAAGGAGTGGTTCAAGCACCACGAAGGCATCCCGTTCGAGCAGGTCGTTGTGGACCTAGGCTTCACGATGGAACAGATTCGCGACCACCGCCCGGATGAAGAGAGGGATCCCGCGGCTTGAAGCGGATCGTCATCTCGGATGAGGCGAAGGCCGACATCCGCGCCATCCCCCGGCACATCGCCATGAACATCCTCACCGCCATCCATCGCCTGGCGGAATCCGGCGCCGGTCGCGTCAAGACCCTGCAAGACAAGGACGGCGAGAAGCGCCTTCGGGTAGGCGACTACCGCGTTCGCTTCACCGAGGAACATCCAGGCACCCTCCGTATCCATACCGTCAAGAATCGCAAGGATGCGTATCGCTGAGGGGGAACGCGGCGCCGAGAGCACTCCTTCGATGCCCAGATCCCGGACCTCCTTGCTGAAGCCGGCCCCGAAGATGCCATCCCGATCGCGCAGGAGATATCGCGGCACCTGCTCAAACGGGAAGGCCTCTCGCAGTTGCTGTCCGGTCCACTCGGCCGTCGGATGTGCGGTGACGTTGAAATGCACGATCCGCCCGGGAATTGACGAAAAATGCGCAACCCCAAGGGACACAATTATCCCAAAGGTCTCAGGTGCGTGAACGGCTCGTAATCCGGCAGTTGATCCCACGCCAGCTTTTCGTCGGCTGCCGGAACATACCGTGGTTCCAGGCCCAGCTCCTTTAGCACGATATTGCGTGCCATGGGGATTCCTACCGTCTTGTAGAACGCCAGATGACGGTTGAAGCCCTGCCGTCCGAAGCCGCAGTCGGTCGACAGCACGAGTTTGTCGGCGGGGATGAACTCCAGGCAGCGACGGATGCGGCTGGCGATGACGTCCGGGAAGTCAGCTTGTAGCGTACGGTGACTGATCACGCCGACGGCGATTTTCTTCTTCAGCGAGTTCCGGTACGGCTTAAACAGCGGAAGCTCTTTGAAATCGTTCTCGCACGCTTCGATGGTCCACACGTCGCCCTTCAGGCGCTCCAGGTAAAGTTCCATCGAGTTTGCGTACGACTCATCCGTGAACACCTTCTGCATATTTGGGTTGCCCCAGCAGGTGTGTATCCAGACCTCCACGTCATCCAACCCCTCGATCTCCCGGTTGAATGCATCCACCAGAAAGTTAATGAATTCCTTCTGCTCCGGATTGTAGCGGGCCATGAAATGCAGCGTGGGCTCCTCCACCTGGATCACCTGGCACCCCGAGGCCGCCAGTTGGCGCAGTTCTTTGTTCATGGCTTCGGCCATGTCCCAGATCAACTGCCTCTTGTCGACTAAGTCGTACTCCTTGGAATGGCTGTCCAGGAAGAATGCCAGCACCTGCGCCGAGCAGGTCCCAAACTTCACTGGCCGGCCCGCTCGTGCCGCGGCCTGCTGCGCGATCCGCCAGATCTTCGCGTACTCGAGCGGGTTCTTAGGATCGTGCTCGACCTTGCCCGACACCCGCGGCCAGCGCCACGTCTTGTAAATGGAATCGAGCATCGTCCCCACTGGGTACGAGAGCAGTGGTGAGCGGGTCTTTTCGGTCTGCAGCTCCTCGTGTTCCAGCCCTTTCCAGCGTTGGAGCGGGTAATGGTGCCAGGAGCGTCCGGCGACGTCTTCGTCGAGATGGTAATCGCCGGTGGTCAGAATGTCGAGACCCGCACGCGCCTGGTCGGAAACCACGATGGCGTGCGCGTCGGAAAACTGCTCCCGAAACCACGGGTCCATCATGGCTGTGTCGAGCGGCCGGCCCCAGAGATTCTGAGTGTACCAGCGCGGGCGCGGCCATGAACCGGTCACGGTTGCGGGGAGTATCAGATCCTTCGTCGCGGTAAATGCCACACTTACCTCCAGTTCTTGCCATAGGAACGTGTCATGGGACTTGCCTCTCCGCACTGAGGCGCCGGGCTAAACCAACCGCGCCGCTTGCGTTCTCCGTGTAACCGTCGGCACCGATCTCGCGCGCGTACGATTCCGTCACCGGAGCGCCGCCAACCATGACCTTCACCTTCTCCCGGATGCCCGCGCTCTTCATGGCCTCGATAGTCGTCTTCATCGCCGGCATGGTCACAGTGAGCAGAGCGGACAGGCAAACGATGTTGGCGTTGGCCGCCCTCACCGCTTCGATGAACTTTTCGGGCGAAACGTCAGCGCCGAGGTCGACGACTTCGAAACCGGCGCCCTCCAGCATCGACGCCACCAGGTTCTTGCCGATGTCGTGAAGGTCGCCTTTCACTGTACCGATCACCACTCGCCCAACTGGTTCGGCTCCGCACGCCGCCAGCATGGGCCGGATCAGCCCCAGAGCGGCTTTCATTGCCCGGCCGGCGAGTAGGAGTTCGGGCACGAAATACTCTTCGCATTCGAAGAGGCGTCCCACCTCGTCCATGGCTGGAATCATCGATTCGGTCACGAGTTCCATCGGATCGGCGTTCTCACTCAGGGCCTGCCGCGCGATACGTTCTGAGGCCTTGGCGTCGCCGTGCAAGATTGCTTCGTATAGTTCCGGATACTTGGCCATAGAGGTTCCCAAATTAAGTGTATGGAACGATCGGGAATAGATAAATTCTCAATTGAACTCGGTCAGATCATACTCACGGGGAAACTATAGCCCGAGATGGAGGGATGGTCAAGAGAAATCCGGGCGACGCCCAATGATTGACAGGCACCGCTCCCATGAGTAGAATTGCGAGTGATGAAATCGACGTTGCCTCGGGACATGGGGGCCGCGGATGGAATGCTTCCGCGCTGGCCGCGACCGGGATCCAAAGGTCGCCTCAATTTGGAGTTGTGGGCGCCTTCCGGCGACCAGGAGAGCGGGCTGAGCCGCACCCCGGCTTTCGCGCGCAAGACGCTCGGGGCCGTGGAGGCGGAAGCATGAGCGCCGGGATGGAGGATCTCTACGCCGCGCGCCTGAACCGCTACGTGACGGCGATGCGCAACGGCATGCCGGACCGCGTTCCGCTGCGCCCGTTCGCCGCCGAGATCACCGCGCGGCACGCCGGCTTCACCTGCCAGCAGGTTTCGCACGACTACAACCTGGCCTTCGAAGCGGTCATCCGCTGCTGCAAGGATTACGACTGGGACGCCGTTGTGCCGAACATGGTTTATGTCTGGACCGGCCTCTCCCAGGCCGTCGGTCTGCGCTACTACGGCGTGCCCGGCATCGACGTCGCTCCGGACGTAGCGTTCCAATACCGTGAGCCCGCCGAGCAGGACGCCTTCATGAAGCGCGAGGAGTACGACGAGCTGATCGAAGACCCGGTGCGCTTTCTCTATGAGACGTGGCTGCCGCGAGTCTCGACGGAGGTCAGCGCGAAGGGCGCGCCCACGTCGTACCGCAACAACCTGTCGTTCGTAAAGGGCGGCATGTCGATGCTCAGCTACTTCTCCGCGTTCGGTCCGCAGCTCGAGCGAATGCGCCGGGAATGCGGCACCGTCTCTTCGATTTGCGGAATGCTCAAGGCGCCGTTGGACATCCTGGCCGACAAGCTGCGCGGCTACATCGGCCTGGCCTTCGACCTGATGGAGATACCGGATAAAGTGCAGCAGGCTTGCGAAGCGCTGATGCCCCATCTGGGCTACATCGCGCTCACCAGCGCGGACCCCGGCCGGCAGATCCCGATCCCGATCTGGATGCATCGCGGCTGCACTCCGTTCATCTCCAAGGAGCACTTCGAGACGATCTACTGGCCGACGCTGAAGCCGATTGTCGATGCGCTCTGGGCGCAAGGCAATCAGGTGCTGTTCTACGCCGAAGGCAAGTGGGACGCGCACCTGGAGCGCTTCGCCGAACTGCCCGCCGGCAGCATCATCTTTCACCTGGACCGCAGCAACCCGGCCCTCGCCGCGAGTATTCTCGGCAAGAAATTCTGCTTGAGCGGCGGCGTGCCCAACACGCTGCTCGCTTTCGCCAAACCGGAGGAAGTGAAGGCGCACTGCCGCGAGCTGATCGAGACGATCGGCGCAAATGGCGGGTATTTGATGGACGCCAGCGCGATCATGCAGAACGACACCACGCTCGAAAACCTGAAGGCGATGACGGATGCGACGTTGGAATACGGAGTTTACCGCTCGCCGTCGTCGCCTTCGGCCAAAGTGCCGCTAGAGCCCGCGGCGCATCCGGCCGAAGGGCTGCCCGCCTGGATCACCGCGCCGCGCTCGCGCCCGGGTTCCTGCCGGGCCTTCGACGAGAAGCTGAAGGAACTGCCGCCGATCTCGGGCGATCCGGCGCTGGTGCGGCGCGTCTGGGACGACGTGGATGGCCTGGCCTACATTTACATCTGGCACCTGGTGCTGAGCTTCTGACCGGGTGGACATTCCGGAGAGAGGAACAAAATGCGAAGGCGCGGTTTTCTAGGGTAACCCCTCATTTCCCGGAGATCGGAGCCGCTGGCTACAGCGAGTCCGCAAGCGCGGCCATTGGCCTGGCTCGCAGCCTCGTGAGGAGGAACTGACGTGTCTCGTGTCTTTTCAAACCTGGCCGTCAGCGGTGCTGACGAACTCATCTACGGCCGTGCGCCCATTCCCGTGCCGTGCGGGCTGGGGCTCACCATCGGGGGCGGCCAGGTCTATCCAGAAGTGAACTTCACTCTCCCGGTAATCGCGGTGGACTCTTCCAATTGGAGCGCGATCATCAGGCACTACGAGGAGATGGCCGCCAACATCTTGAAGCGAGCCATCGCTCTGCGGGTGCCTGGCATCGTTCTTGAGTTCGAACTCCTGCCCGCCATGACTGAGGTGCCGGAGTGGGGAGCCGAAATCACCGCCCTGCTGAAACGGCAACTCGAGCAGGCCCACGCGCGTCACGGTCTGCCATGCGCCCTGCGTGTGACACCTACCGATATACGGGATCAGGCCAAACCACCGCTCCTGCGAAAGGGTGCTCCCTGGGAGCAGCTCTCGAAATCATTAGAGAAGAACATCGTAGCCGGCGCCGACATCATTTCCATCGAATCGGTCGGCGGCAAGGAAGTCCACGACCAGGGCCTCCTGTACGGTGATCTGCGGGCAGTGGTCTTCGCGCTGGGAGTTCTCGCGCCCCGCGACATGGCCTGGCTGTGGAAGCGCATCTGTGAGATGTGCGCAGAAGGCGGAGTCGTTCCCGGAGGCGATAGCGCTTGCGGCTTCGCCAACACGGCCATGCAGTTGGCGCATCAGAAGATGCTTCCGGAGGTTTTGGCCGCCGTGGTTCGCGCCATGAGCGCCGTGCGCAGCCTGGTGGCATTCGAGCAGGGGGCGCGCGGCCCCTCCAAGGATTGCGCCTATGAGGGTCCCGTCATCAAGGCCATTACCGGATGCCCCATCTCCATGGAGGGCAAGTCCGCCACCTGCGCGCACTTCAGCCCTGTCGGCAACATTGCCGCCGCAATGTGCGATCTTTGGAGCAATGAATCCGTCCAGAACGTCAGGCTGCTCTCCGGCAATGCGCCTGAGGCATATGCGGAACTGCTCGCCTACGACTGCCGGCTGATGAACACGGCTTCGGCCCGCGGCCAGGCTCTCACCCTCCGCCAGTGGCTGACGGAGTCGGACGAGTGGCTGAGTCCCCAGGCGGCGGTACTCTCTCCAGAGGCCACCATGCGGATCGCACGAGCGATTGTTGGGGAGCAGGATTCCTATGGTCGCACGGTGGCGGCCGGCAAGGCCGCCGTCGAAGTCCTGCGGGGAGGACTCGGGTCCGGCCGGTTAAACCTCGTCGCGAGGGAACGTGCCTGGTTGGACAAGATCGACCGGGAGTTGGAACTGCTTCCTCAGGCTGAAGACGAACTGCGCGCTGCTGTGGAGGATACGTGCGGCGGCCTCTATTATCCGGCCAGCTATGGGTGGGCCTGATATGCGGCCATCGGCCCGAACGGTGAAATATCTGCGCGCCTACCGGCAGGGAAAACTGGAGATGCCTGCCGCGGCTTCGGCCTGAGCCGGTGAAGACCGCGCGCCGCCGTCTCAGGCTTTGACGCCGAACGTCTTCTCCGCATATTCGCGGCTCCGGCGCAGATTCTCTTCCAGGGAGCGAGTGATCTTGGTATCCTTGGCGTGCCCCAGTTCGACGGATAGGAAGCCGTCGTATTTGATCTCCCTGAGGAATTTGGCTATGGCCGGATAGTCCACTTCGCCCGGCCCCAAATCCTCCGTCCACACGCCCGCCTCCGAATTCCGCAGGTGCATGTCGCCAATGCGCGTGCCCGCTTCGCGCAGCAGCCCGATCATGTCGAGTTTCGCGTAGCGGATCCAATCCGCGTCCGGGCACATCCAAACCAGTTTCGGGTCGGTGTTGTGCAGCATGTACAGCCACTCGCGCGCGTTTTCCATCAAGTCCGGCGCATGGTGATGCAAACAGACGCGCATGCCGCGGGATTTCAATTCACGTCCCAGTTTGTTGAGGTTAGCGGCTTCCGTCCGGAGTTGCTCGTCCGACTTGGGGTCGTTGCGAGGCAGGGGGTTGCAGTTGATTACCATTCCGACCGCGCCCAGGCTCTTGGCGGCGTCGGCGATATCCAGCGTGGAGGCGATGGTTTTCTCCGCGGCGGCGTCATCGTGCATCACCCCGCCGTTGTACGCCATCGAGCAGCGCAGCTTGTACTTCTTCATGAGGGCGACGGTGCTCTCCTTCAAATCGCCCTGCAAAAAGCTGTTGATCAACTCCACCCAGTGGTAGCCCGCTTTCTGAAACGTGCTGTACGTCTCCTCCAGCCCGTCGATCGGCTTTATCTTACGGAGGCTGAACTGCTGGGTCGAGATATAACACGCCACAGATATTTTGGGCTTATAACTCGCGGCGATCGCCGAAGTGGGGATAAGAGCGGCGGCTACTCCAGCGAGCGCCTCGCGCCGTGTCAGATTCGTTCCTTGCATTCGTATCTCTTGCCCGTGTTGCAGGCGGCTCCTTCCAACCAAGTTGTTTCCAGCCTAGGCACCTTGTTACTCAGGATTGTACATCAGACCATTTGCTATTAAAAGGAAAAGGCCCATTTTTAGCTTAGGTGCCGTCGGAAAATACACGCGCGGCAACTTGCCTGTCGACACGTTCCCCCGATCTGGTCCCTATTCGCGCCCTGATTTGCGACAAAACGCTCGACGAAATCGCTTGACACGGGGAGCTAACGCTTATATGCTTGACACGTTTCAAGGAGAGGTGCATGCAAGCGACCGTGAAGTCGCCAAACCGGCTGACGTACCCGGCCGCATCGCGTGCAGTGTCCTTAAAAATACAGACCTTACAATCCGGGTTATCGTGCGCGGCTGCCGGCAGAGTCACTGCGGAGTACGCCATCGCAAATCAGCATAGACGGTAGAAGCGTTCGAATTGTAATTAAAGCGTTCTCTACCAGGAGAGTCGGGAAGGAGATACAGCGTGAAGAGACGCAGTTTTCTTAAGGCAGCAGCGGTCACAGCTCCGATGTTCGTGCCTTCGCACGTTTTCGGCCAAGCCGGGCGTCCGGGCGCGAATGACCGGATCAAGGTTGGCCTCATCGGCTTCGGCGGGCGTGCCCGTTGGCTGATGCAATATATTGGGGACGATGTGCCGGAAGCGGAACTTGTCGCCGTGGCGGATTGCTATCTTCCCCGCACCGAGGGAAGGGACCCCGGCGGGGCGCCCACGGCTATGAGCGACAAAGCGGCCAAGTGGGCGAAATATCAGAATTTCCAGAAGATGATCGAGAAGGAGAAACTCGACGCCGTCTTCATCGAGACGACCTGCCACGCTCGCGTATGGTGCGCGATTCACGCCCTCCAGGCGGGTCTGGATGTTTACGCCGAAAAACCCATTTCCCTTACGGTTGAGGAAGGCCGCGCTCTGGTCAACGCCACGCGCAAGTACAAGCGCATCCTTCAGGCAGGCAGCCAGCAGCGCTCGATGCCCATCAACCGCTACGCCAGCGAGCTGGTCCGCACCGGAAAGATCGGGCCGATCCAGTCTGTCACCATGTGCAACTACCTTCCGGGGTTAATGTGGACCCCGCAACCGGGGCAGCC